>JADIMC010000077.1 GCA_017694955.1 Candidatus Limisoma faecipullorum | reverse complement strand
TTCTTGTGTTTTTTATCTTTTTTTGTTCTTGTAATATGTTGCAATTATTACAACAAGAATCACAATTACAAGTGAAATTTTTTCCGCTCTTTTTTTTGTTGACTTTGGAATATATTACCAATAATATCATTATGGCAAAAATACCCCCAACTATTATATACTGGATAGTCTGGCTCATATATGCATTTTATTATACCAACATCACTTTATTGAAAAATGTTCATAAATGAAAGGCAATTGCTCTTTTAACCGTTGAAATTCCAATTCAAAATTAGGAGTAAAACAACCTGTTTGAAGCAATGATTCTATTGTTTGCATTTCAAAGAATAGCCCTTCGGATATTTCATTGTAATCGATTGTTATTTCCGTCGGATTACATACGGTGGCAAATGTATTGACATATTCTGCTTCTTTGTCACTGCGATGAATATAGGTATATAACGGGACAGTTGTAGTCAATGACAGTCCCAATTCTTCCCTCGCCTCACGAGCTAAGGCTTCTTCTACTGTCTCTCCAAAATCGATATGACCGCCAACAGATGTGTCCCATTTGCCAGGTTGAATGTCTTTCGAAAGCGACCGGTGTTGCAGAAACAATTTCCCAAACTCATCAAACACATGCAAATGTATTACTGGATGCAGCAAGAACGTGCCGGAATGACATTCCTTTCTGCTTGCGGAGCCTATCACATTTCCCGAACTGTCAACTACAGGAAACAATTCATCAATCATTTTTCTTATACTTTAAGTTGATACGTTTATTAAGTTGAGCCGGTGTCATAGTTTCAGAATATTCATCGAATGATACCCGGAATGTACAGCCGTTTTGATATTCGCTACAACCATATGCCGTTTTACCTTTGATTATGTGACCTTTTCCACAAATCGGACAAACAATTTGCTCTAATTTTTTTATAGCAGGTTTTCTTTTAGGCTTATCGGATTCGATTTGATCCTTTTTAATGTCTTCTGCTATTACAATTTTATTTCCACTATTGTCGCTCAACACATTAATTACTATGTCACTTATTTGGGCTTTTAATTCACTGATGAATTGTGCGGCATCATATTCCTTGCTTTCAATTTTTCGCAGTTTGTTTTCCCATAATCCTGTCAATTTTGCGGATTTCAACAGATCAACTTTAATCGTATCAATTAATGCAATACCGGCTGCCGTTGCCTTTAAGTTCTTTTTCTCTTTTATGATGTATTTTCTTTTAAAGAGAGTCTCAATTATGGCCGCACGTGTCGAAGGTCGCCCTATCCCATTCTCTTTCATTGCTTCACGCAATTCTTCATCATCAACTAATTTTCCGGCTGTTTCCATCGCTCTTAGCAATGTTCCTTCCGTATAATATTTGGGAGGTTGTGTGGTTTTTTTCACAGAAGAAGGGGTATGGACACCAGATTCTCCTTCCGCAAATATTGGCATAATATTATCACTTGAATCCGTATTATCCCCTTGACTTGACTTGTACAATTCCCTCCAGCCTTCTGAAACGATCTGTTTTCCAGTTGCCTTAAATTCCATTTCTCCAGCTTTTGCCAGCACTGTAGTTTGATTGAATTCACAATCTGGATAAAAAACTGCAATAAAGCGTCGTGCAACCAAATCATATACACGTTTCTCTTCTAAAGAAAGATACGAGGCTGGCGGCACATTAGTTGGTATGATTGCATGGTGGTCGGTTACTTTTGAATTATCAAACACTTTTTTAGACTTAGAAAGTTTTTTTCCTTGCAATCTGTCTGTGAATTTGGAATATGGAACTAATGCGTGTAATATCCCGGGGACCCTTGAATAGATGTCTTCACTAAGATATGTGGTATCGACACGTGGATATGTCGTGAATTTCTTTTCATAAAGCGATTGTATCAGTCTCAATGTCATATCCGCAGAATATCCATAACGTTTATCACATTCCACTTGCAACGATGTCAAATCAAACAGGCGCGGAGGCGCCTCTTTCCCTTTTTTAGTAGCATATGATACTATTTCAAAAGGTAAATCTTTTATAGCGGCAATAGCAAAATCTGCTTCTTCCTCCGTCTTGTACTTGCCTTTCGTGGAATTAAAAGTCACATCCCGATAAATTGTGCGTATTTCCCAATAATCTTCAGGCTTGAAATTGTCTATTTCTTTCTGCCTTGCCACAATAAGAGCTAATGTCGGCGTTTGAACCCTTCCGATAGAAAGTACACTTCTGTTTTGCGAATACATAAGCGTGTATAATCGTGTTGCATTCATCCCTAATATCCAGTCGCCAATGGCTCTTGACAATCCAGCATAATACAGGCTGTCGAAATCCGATTGCGGACGAAGATGCTTGAAGCCTTCAGATATGCTCTCATCTGTCAATGATGATATCCAAAGCCTTTTCACAGTTTTTTTACATTCCGCCTTCTGCATTACCCATCGTTGAATCAATTCCCCCTCTTGCCCGGCATCGCCACAATTAATTATGCTATCAGCTTCATTAATCAATGATTCAATTGTCTTGAATTGCTTCTCTATTCCTTTATCTTGAATTAATTTTATTCCGAATTTCGGCGGAATCATAGGAAGAGCACCAAGACTCCATTGCTTCCATCGCTCAGTGTAATCTTGTGGTTCTTTTAATGTGCATAAATGTCCGAAAGTCCACGTCACTTTATAGCCGTTACCTTCAAAATAGCCATCCCGCCGTATGTTTGCTCCTAAAATCGAGGCTATGTCTTTTGCCACGCTCGGCTTTTCTGTTATGCAGACAATCATTCAGCCGTGTTCTTTTTTTCCAAAACTTTTGCCTTATTCCATAATTCATCCATTTCTTGAAGGGTCATATCATTCAAGGCTCTGCCAGCTTCTTTAACCCGTTCTTCCACAAAGTTGAAACGACGAATGAATTTTCTATTTGTTGCTTCCAATGCATTGTCGGCATTTACCTTATACAAACGTGCTGCATTTATAATACTGAACAGAATATCTCCAAATTCCTTTTCAATGGAAGCTGTGTTTCCTTTTTTTATTTCAATTTCAGCTTCAAGAATTTCCTCTTTTACCTTATCCCATACATCTTCCGGTTTCTCCCAATCGAAACCGGCATTAGCGGCTTTTTCCTGTATCCGTTCAGCTTTTATCATAGAAGGCAATGCAGACGGAACACCTGCAAGAATTGTGCGATTTCCATCTTTCTCCTTCAATTTTATTTTTTCCCAATTATGTTCCACATCCGAAGAATCTTTGACATTAACAGTGCCAAAGACATGAGGGTGTCGGAAAATCAGCTTTTCACGCAATGAATTGCATACGTCAGCTATGTCGAATTGCCCATTTTCATCTGCTATTTTGGCATAAAAAATGATATGCAACAGAACGTCGCCAAGCTCTTTTTTTATATCATTGATATCATTCTCCAATAAAGCATTGCTCAATTCATAGACCTCTTCTATAGTGTTGCACCTTAAGCTTTCGTTTGTTTGCTTCCTGTCCCATGGGCATTTCGTCCTAAGCTCATCAAGCACATCAAGAAGCCTTGAGAACGCTTCCAATTTATATTCTTTTGAATTACTCATTTTTCAGAATTATATTTTTCCACACCATTAATCAAAAATTGCATAAACTTATCGATATCTTCATCATAATATGCCGGTCCTGACAATAACGAACCGTCGTTATTCAACACAATATAATAAGGTTGGGAATTTGCCCTGAATTTATGCCTCTGTAAATAACTCCATAAGTCTCCATATGTCCGTAATTTTACAGTTTTGCCATTTTCAACCACTTTCATCGGTTCTTTCAATTCCTTACGGTCATCAACCATAAGTTTTATTGTGACAAAATTGTTTTTTATATATTCACGTACTGATTTCTTGTCTATTACAGCCGCTTCCATCTTGCGACAATTTACACATCCGTAACCGGAAAATTCGAGGAATACAGGTTTTTTATTCTCCATTGCAGATATCATCCCCTTATCAAAATCATCATAAATTGTTGTGCTTTCGTTTTGATAAAGATTAAAGTCTTGAGTTGACAAAGGAGGAGCAAATGCGCTTACGCTTCTCAAAGGAGCCCCCCATAAGCCTGGTATCAGATATATTGCAAATGAAATTGATATAAGAGCAAGAAAGAATCTGGGAACCCCTATTTTCTCGACTTTTGAATCGTTGGTAAAACGGATCTTACCTAAGAGATACATACCAAGTAAGACAAAAATTGCAATCCAGAGGACTAAAAATACTTCCCGGTCAAGTATTCTCCATCCATATGCCAAATCTGCAACAGAAAGGAATTTTAAAGACAACGCAAGCTCTATAAATCCCAATACAACTTTTACAGAATTCATCCATCCTCCTGATTTTGGCAGTTCCTTCAGCCAAGAAGGAAAAATGGCAAACAAAGTGAACGGAATTGCCAGTGCTAATGCAAAAGCGCCCATTCCGACAACCGGTCCTGTCAGGTCACCCAAACTGACAGCTTCAACAAGAAGAGTGCCTATAATAGGACCTGTGCATGAAAAAGACACAAGTATAAGCGTGAATGCCATAAAAAATATGCTGACAAGACCTGTTGTCCGTTCTGCCGTAGCATCCATTTTATTAGTCCATTTACTTGGTAAGGTGATTTCAAATGCGCCAAAGAATGACATAGCGAATATCACCAATAACAAGAAAAATATTATGTTGAATACGGCATTTGTTGACAGCTCATTCAATTTATTTGGACCAAACGCCAATGTTATGGCAATTCCGACAATAAGATATATGATTACAATTGAAAATCCATAAATGATGGCATCTCTTACAGACTTCCGTTTATCACCATGCTTTTTCAAAAAGAAACTAACTGTCAATGGAATCATTGGCCAGACACATGGAGTCAACAACGCTAATAAACCGCCAATAAATCCGCCAATAAATATATACCAAAATGATTTTTGAGAAACGACTTCTTGAGAACCGTTGAATTCAACAGGTTTCCAAAAGTCATATTTGTTGATTTGTCCGTTATTTTCCGAAGCATTATCAATGACAGGAAAAGCCGAAACTAATGAATCAGACTCAATTTCTTCTTTTAATATAGGAGCCGCATTATTAACAAATCTAAAATCTTTATTTTGAGGAGAAAGACATGTCTGGTCATTACATGCCATAAATTTTATTTCACCTGAAATATCATAATCATCCGGATTGGTAAATTTAAAATTTTGCCGCAGCACAACATTGTCAGTCCACCACTCCACTATCATGTCGAAATTCAGGTCTTTCTCTTTATGAGCGGTTTTGTCAGAAGTTAGTTCACCTATCAATTCTACATTTTTTAATTCCACCCATTTCACTGAAGTCGGGATTGGCCCACCCTCTTGCGACTTAGTTGAATATAAATGCCAACCTTTTTCTATCGTAGCTTCAAATATGACTACACCTTCTGTGTTATTCTTTTTTTCAAGCTTAATATCCCATTCCACAGGTGACAGTATTTGTGAAAATACCGTTACAGGCATTAATAAACAAAATAATAATGTAATAAGCAGTTGATGTCTCATGTTCTTTATCCGATTATCAATGTAGTGTGCAAAATTATGAAAAAATAAGCAGATACGCCAATTTAGACTGGTTACCCATTTTATTGATTATAATAATTTGGCTTAATCAAGCAAGGCTATTATTTTTGCAATTTATAAAATCGATAATTTATGAATATAGCCATTGTGGGATCCGGATATGTCGGACTTGTGTCAGGTGCCTGTTTTGCAGAAATGGGTGTGGATGTAACATGTGTCGATATCGATAAACAAAAAATCGACAATCTTATCGCCGGTATAATTCCCATATATGAACCTGGATTGGATGAATTGGTGGCACGCAATTCCGCAGCAGGAAGATTGCATTTCACAACATCTCTCGAAAGTGTAATTGATGATGTGGAAATAGTATTCAGCGCAGTTGGAACACCACCGGACGAGGACGGCAGTGCTGATTTGCAATATGTTTTAGAAGTAGCCCGGACATTCGGACGTTGTATAAAAAAATATGCTTTGCTTGTTACAAAAAGCACAGTTCCTGTCGGCACTTCGAAAAAAATCAAACAAGTAATTAACGAGGAGCTTGCAAAACGAGGAGAAAACATACCGTTTGAGGTTGCATCGAATCCTGAATTCTTAAAAGAAGGTGCAGCCATTAAAGATTTCATGTCACCCGACAGAGTCGTTATCGGTATAGAAAGTGACCGTGCTAAAAAAGTAATGGAAAGACTTTATCGTCCATTTCTGCTCAATAATTTCCGTGTCATTTTCATGGACATAGCATCTGCTGAAATGACAAAATATGCGGCGAATTCGATGTTGGCCACAAGAATTTCATTTATGAACGATATCGCCAACTTATGCGAGCTTGTAGGCGCAGATGTGAATATGGTCCGAAAAGGTATAGGCTCGGATGTACGCATTGGTAACAAATTCCTGTATGCCGGGTGCGGTTATGGCGGTTCTTGCTTTCCTAAAGATGTAAAAGCTCTAATTCATACAGGGAAGGAAAACGGCTATGACATGCGCATCATTGAGGCGGTAGAAGCGGTCAATCAATATCAAAAAGAGATTGTATATAAAAAACTTAACAACACATTCAACAACAATATCAAAGGAAAAAGAATAGCCATATGGGGATTGTCATTTAAACCAGAGACTGATGACATGAGGGAGGCTCCGTCATTAATTGTCATTGATAAACTTGTCAAATCCGGAGCGGATGTAATCGTATATGACCCTGTAGCTATGAATGAATGCCGCAGACGTATCGGAGATAAAGTGGAATATGCAAAAGATATGTATGATGCTGTAATAGATGCAGATGCATTGGCATTGCTTACTGAATGGAAAGAATTCAGGCTTCCTTCGTGGAGTGTTATTCATAAAGCGATGAAAGGTAATATTGTGGTTGACGGTCGCAATATATATGATCCGGACGAGCTTTCGGAAGCCGGATTTCAGTACCATTGCATCGGATTATGAAACATATGTCCTCCAAAAAGAGAAAATGAAACTGCTGGTCATAATTTTATTCACATAAAAAATACGCCTGAAATTTCAGGCGTATTTTCTTTTTACTTTAATAAGAATTATTTCAAAGCAAGATTCGCATTTAAGGCATATTCTTGATATGCCATAACTCCGGATTCTGAAAGTTCGACAATCTGATAGCCACCATCAGCAGACGGCACTTTAACATGAGTATCGTCAACGAACGTCAAAAACGGCACATCTCCATCAGGTGTCGCAACAGACCAAGTCCTTTCCTCTTCGTTGAAATTCAATTCCACAACCGACTTATCTGTTTCGTTTGTAATCGTATAACCGTCTTTATTCCATTCTACAAGATAACGACCGTTTTCTCCATTGACAACCTTTTGTCCAGCTACCACAGGATTGCTGCCTGACCAAAATTCCACGCTGTTGAGCACAAGCATATCAGCAAGCATCGATATTTCATATACAGGAAGAATCCAGAATCCTATGAACACAAGTTCATTCACGAACTTGTTGCTTATTTGCTGATTCCACGAAAGGACTTTGTTGCTTAGCCCGAAACTACCTATGCATGACGAAAAAAGCATAGAGCTTGCCAAAACTACTGCGCAAACAGGTAATAATCTTTTCTTCATAACTTTAATTTATTAGTTTGTAATATCTATTTACAAAAATAGAAAAACTTTTTCGCAAAAAACAACATAATCAAGAAAATTATAGACTAATTGTATGATTTTGTTGCCTTTTTCTCTTTTAATAACGCTTATATAAATGATATATCCTCATAACCTCCGATACATAACTCACAGTTTGTCTGCCCCTAAAATATCCATATTTACAAACTTCATCATTATAGTATTCCGGATACGCCTTCATAAGTAGTGCCTCACTTACATTTTCATTCCATACTTGAGGATTTTTCCCGAACTTGCGGGCCAGAGCGATTGCGTCATATATATGCGCGATACCTGAATTGTAAGCGGCAAGTATGAATTTTATACGCTCTTCCTGTTCCGGGACATATTTAGTTAACGCTTTGTCTAAATCAGACACAAGCTTTGCCGCTGCCTTTATATTGCATTCCGGATTCGTAATGTTATTGTCGTCAAGCCCATAACGGCGTGCTGTGGCTGGCATTAACTGCATCACGCCTCTTGCTCCTGCCCAAGAAACAGCTTGAGGATTGAAATTCGACTCTACGTATCCTTGCGCTGCAAGCATTTTCCAGTCCCATCCGATAAGTTCTGCATTTTCTTTAAAGAACTCATCATAATGTGAAATAATTCCTTTTTTCAAGAGTCGAATATTTATTTCACCTTCAACAGAAACCTTATTTGTTTCAAAGTAATGATGAAAAAGACTCTGCCCAGCATCTGCTACCGATTTTTGCTGTGCCCATAGGTTAATGGTGTCAGCAAGCCATTTGTCTGATTTTCGGACAGCCCACGACGAGCGCTGAGGGAAGCTCACATTAAGACTGATATCAATATTCGGATAATAGGTATGGTCCAACTTGGCAATGTCGTTATCAACGATTGTAAGTGGAATATCACCGTCAGCAACCATTTCTATCAGATCCTCTTGCATCAAAGTGTCACGAGCTATTGTGTGTATCTTTATTCCACCACCTATCTCATCATTCAAATTCACCAATCTTGCCTCATACTTTGAGCCCCGTTCCACATAAACTTCTTTCCCGGCCAATTGTGTGACATCCGTAATAGCTCTTCTGCCGTTTTCTAAAGTCTGGACAAGTACCTGAGTTGTAATGTTTTCCAACCCACAATGCTCTATTTTCTGATTATACTCAGCAGTTACCGGAATATTATATGCGATTACATCTATTTTAGCAGAATCAAGTTCCTCAAGAAGAGAAGGCATATTACGAAATATCTCAAACTTGACAACTATGCCCTTGTCGTTTGCAAATTTAGTCATAAGGTCATAATTATACCCCATGACGTCTCCTTTGTAAATGAAGTATGATGTCGGACTATAAAGAGTCCCTACAACCAACGTGTCGGGAAGCGCGTATGTCTCGTTTCGTTTTATGTCAGACTGATTGCCACATGAATAATTGCAACATATCATCAATGACATAAGCACCGGTGCAATAATATGCCGCAAATTTTTCATATTGGGCAATATTCAAAAATACCGAATTCTGACTTGATTGTCAATTTATTGGATTCAGCATCTTCAACCCTGCCTACAACACGTGCATCTATACCAAAACTTTCTGAAATTTCGATTATGCGCGATGCATTTTCCGGAGAGACATATATTTCCATACGATGTCCCATATTAAACACCTTATACATCTCTTGCCAGTCAGTACCTGACTGTTCTTTAATGACACGGAACAATGGAGGTATGGGAAAGAGATTGTCCTTTATGACATGCTTGTTTTCCACAAAATGCATAACCTTTGTCTGTGCACCACCTGAGCAATGCACCATCCCATGCACGAGAGGACGCATTTCATCAAGAATAGCCTTTATCACAGGAGCATATGTGCGAGTTGGAGACAACACTAATTTACCAGCCGTGAGTCCTATGTCTGGTATTATATCCGTCAATTTCAGTTTCCCGGAATAAATCAATTCTTCCGGCACATTCTTGTCATAACTTTCAGGATATTTTTCTGCTATATATTTTGCAAACACGTCGTGACGTGCGGAAGTAAGACCATTACTGCCCATTCCTCCATTATATTCGCCTTCATAGGAAGCTTTCCCGAAAGATGATAATCCGACAATAACATCTCCGCCTTTAATATTGGCATTGTTAATTACATCCGACCGTTTCATACGACAAGTTACCGTACTATCAACAATTATTGTCCGGACTAAATCGCCAACATCGGCAGTTTCTCCGCCTGTGCTGTAAATGCCAACTCCCAATCTGCGTAATTCTGCAAGCAATTCTTCTGTCCCATTGATTATTGCCGCTATGACATCACCCGGAATCAGCAATTTATTGCGTCCAATTGTGGACGACAATAATATATTATCAGTGGCACCGACACACAACAAATCATCAATATTCATAATTAAGGCGTCCTGAGCGATACCTTTCCATACGCTCAAATCACCTGTCTCTTTCCAATAGACATAAGCCAACGATGACTTGGTGCCGGCACCATCGGCATGCATAATGTTGCAATACTCATCATTTCCACCTAAGATGTCGGGGATTATCTTGCAAAATGCTTTTGGAAAAATACCTTTATCTACATTCTTTATAGCATTATGCACATCTTCTTTAGATGCGGAAACGCCACGGAGATCATATCGCTGATTGCTCATAATTTAAAATTAGGATATTAAAAAGAAAAACAATAATGTCATTGGAGTAACAAGCAACAGGCTGTCGATGCGGTCAAGCACACCGCCATGCCCGGGAAGCATATGACCTGAGTCCTTGGCCCCCACACTACGCTTGATAAGAGACTCTAACAAATCTCCCCATGTGGCAAATATCGTCACAAAAAGAGAATATGAAGTCCACTCCAATATCGAGAAACATTCTGAAATGTCATAAAAACTACCATAACTAATAAGAGCTGCTATTATGTTGAAAATCAACCCTCCAAAAAAGCCTTCCCATGTTTTCTTTGGAGAGATTCTTTCAAAGAGACGGTGTTTCCCCGTCAATGAGCCAATACAAAACGCACCAGTATCATTCACCCATATGAATATCAAGCTTGCAAGAAGCAGATGTATGTCACCATATTCAAAATAGATGAAATTAAGCAGCGAAAGCAACATTGCAATATACAATTGCCCCATTGCTGAAATTTTTAAGCTTTCTATGGTATTGCCTTTTATATATAGTTGGACAATCGGCCGCAACAACACATATGGCACATAGCATAATAGCCAATGTACATTATGCGACATGCATGCAGCAAATAATGACAGGAAAAGGACAACACCTCCAACCGAATCCATTATGACCGTAAGCCACGGAATTTTTTGCCCTTGATAATTAAGTTTCGAAAATTCAAGAATTCCAGCGACCAAAATAAAGCTGAAAACTATGGCAAAAAAAGCGTCGCCACAAATCGCTGCAACAACAAGCAATGCAACATACACTGCCCCGGTTATCGTCCGTTGTACTATATTTTTCACACTAATCCCATTTTTTTGCAAAATTAATTCATTTTGTCAATAGAAAGACTTCCCGATTGCTAAAATTTAATGCCCATATGGCAAAAACGACAAATTTCAGATAATTATTTGTAGTTTTGCAGAAAAACAACAACTTAACGACAATGAAAAAAATTTTATTATTAATGTGTACTGCTACAAGTTTGTCAGTGAATGCATCTGCAACAAATTACGAATATCCAGAAACTAAAAAAATCAACATAGTTGACGACTATTTCGGCACAAAAATAGCAGATCCATACCGTTGGCTTGAAAACGACACATCTGCAGAGACCACAGCTTGGGTAGAAGCCCAACGTAAAACTACATCCGACTATCTCAACTCTTTACCATATCGTGATTCTATACGAAAAAGGCTGTCAGAATTGATGAATTATGAAAAATACGGCTGTCCAACAGTGAAGCATGGTAAATATTTTTATTTTCATAATAGTGGCTTGCAAAACCAAAGCGTGCTTTATATTGCCAATGATTCCAACAGCCAAGGAGAAGTATTGCTTGACCCTAATACCCTTTCTCCAGACGGGACTGTTGCATTAAACAACATCAGCATATCCGATGATGGAAAATATTTGGCTTATACTATCTCGCGTAGTGGCTCTGACTGGGTTGAAATCTTCGTATTGGAAATAGCTACAAAAAAATTACTGACTGACCATATCAAATGGGCAAAATTCACAGATGCAGCGTGGTATAAAGACGGTTTTTTCTATAGTGCGTACGATAAGCCACAAGGGCAAGAATACTCAGGCAAGAATGAAAATCATAAAATATATTACCATAAGATAGGGACACCTCAAAGTAGCGATAAACTCATCTATCACAATCCAAAATACCCACAGCGTTTTTATACAGCATCCACCGACGAGCGTAGTAATACTTTATTTATGTTTGAAAGCGGAGCTGGTAATGGCAATGGATTATATATCAAAGATTTATCCAAGCCAAGCTCCGAGTTTGTATGTATCTCGAGCACTCAAGAACATTCTATAATTCCTATGGATGTTTTTGATGGTAAATTATATTTGCTTACAAATTTAGATGCACCTAACAACAAACTGGTTGCAACGGATTTGAAAAATCCAAACAAATCCAATTGGATAGATATATTGCCGGAAAAAGAAGAAGTCTTGTCATCTGCATCATTAATTGGAGGTAAAATTATTGCGGTTTACGATAAAGACGCTTCAAATCACGCATATGTCTATAATCTTTCAGGAAAATTTCTTCACGAAGTACAACTCCCGGCAATAGGTACCGTGAATTTCTCCGGCAAATCGGACAGTGACGAAACTTATTATTCGTTCAGCTCGTTCACATATCCTGCTACCATATATAAATATGATATCGACAGTAATTCGTCATCTGTATATAAACAGCCATCAGTGTCGTTCAATCCGGAAGATTACATTACCGAACAAGTATTCTTTACAAGCAAAGACGGGACAAGGGTTCCTATGACACTTACTTATAAAAAAGGAATGAAAAGAACAGGCAACAATCCTACATATATTTATGGCTATGGAGGTTTCAACATCACCTTATATCCCAGCTTCAGCGCGAATCGTATGTTGTTGCTCGAAAACGGCTTTATTTATGCACAAGTGAATATGCGTGGAGGCAATGAATATGGAGAAAAATGGCACGTAGCAGGTACCAAGATGCAGAAACAAAATGTATTTGACGATTTCATTACGGCCGCTGAATACTTGATTAAAGAAAATTACACAAATAAAAATATGCTTGTTGCAGAAGGTGGTTCCAATGGAGGTTTGCTTATAGGCGCATGCGTGAACCAGCGTCCGGATCTTTTCCACGTGGCAATTCCAAGAGTAGGCGTCATGGATATGTTGCGCTACCATAAATTCACGATAGGATGGAATTGGGCCTCCGATTATGGAACAAGCGAGGACAGTAAAGAGATGTTTGAATATCTGAAAACTTATTCACCATTGCATAATATAAAGAACGACGGGACACGCTATCCGGCAATTCTCGTTACGACAGCCGACCATGACGACCGTGTAGTACCCGCACATTCGTTTAAATATGCGGCGACACTGCAAGCTTCAGATACTGGCGACCGTCCCAAATTCATCCGTATAGATAGCAAGGCCGGGCATGGAGGAGGAAAACCTACAGCAAAAGTAATTGATGAATATGTAGATATTTATTCATTTATATTTGCAAATCTTGGTTTGACTCTATAGCAGATTAAAACCAATCATTCAACAATAATAGAAAAGCTGAAGCATGCTTCAGCTTTTCTATTATCCCCTATTTTAAGATTATCATTTATCGAGAATGGAATTGCCTTTTTCACAAGCTGTCGCATCGATACTGGCTATTGTCGCAAGATTTACAATATCCCTAACTGATGCTTCCACCGAAATGAAATGCACAGGCTTGTTCAGACCAATCTGTATGGGACCAATGAATTCAGCAAGTCCCATTTCCAGCATTATGCGGTATGCCGACGATGCAGCACTAAGATTTGGGAATATCAAGGTGTTCACATCTTTTCCATTCAATTTATTAAACGGATAGTTTTTGTCACGAATAGTCTTGTTCAATGCATAGTTGATTTGCATCTCTCCATCGACTAACAAATCCGGATAGCGCTCGTGAAGAACAGCCACTGCATCGTGAACCATTCTTGGAGAATTAGCCTTGTCAGCTCCGAAATTACTATATGATACCATTGCCATCACAGGTTCTTTGGCAAAATATTCAACAGCAATACGAGCCAGCCGTGCCACATCCACTAGTGTATCGGTATCCATATTCTTGTTAATCATCGTATCGGCAAGGAAATAAACACCCTTCTTGGTATTCATTATGTGCATTGTGGCAAAATGGTCATAGCTCGGACGTATGCCTATCACCTCTTCCGCAACAGACGCCACTTCACTACTGTTTGAATAAGTACCAGCTATGAAAGCGTCAGCATCACCAGCCTCCACCATCATCATACCAAAGTAGTTCCGGTCATACATCCTTTCCAAAGCTTCCCTACGGGTTAATCCCTCACGCGCACACTTGTCGGAAAGCATTACAGCATAACGCTCACGACGCTCTGCTTCACGGTCGTGACGAAGATTAATAATCTCGATACCTTCAAGGCTTACCCCCAAACGTGCAGCACGTTTCTCAATCATTTCCTCATTGCCAAGCAATACGGGTTTGCAAACACCTTCACGTAAAGCATCAACAGACGCAAGCAACATATTGTCGGTATTTCCTTCCCCAAAGACAACACGGCGCGGATTATTTTTTGCAAGCTCTGTCAAGCGGCGAACCAATTTGCTATCATAACCCATCAATCCATTCAACTTCTCACTATATTGTTCCCAATCTGTTATCGGCTTGCGAGCCACACCTGATTCAATCGCAGCACTTGCGACAGCAGGAGCTACGGTAGTTAACAGACGAGGGTCAAGAGGCTTAGGCAATATATATTCCCTGCCAAAGGTAATGCCACTCATATTATATGCAGAATTAACAACCAGCGGCACTGGCTGTTTTGCCAACCCAGCAATTGCACGTACAGCAGCAAGTTTCATTTCCTCATTGATTGCAGTTGCACTGCAATCAAGCGCACCACGAAATATATACGGAAATCCAAGCACGTTGTTTATCTGATTCGGATAATCCGACCGTCCAGTCGCAAAAATTATATCCGGAACAGCATTTATAGCTTTATGGTATTCTATTTCAGGATCCGGATTAGCCAGTGCAAAAACTATCGGTTTCGCTGCCATTGACTGAATCATCTCAGGCGTAACCACATCCTTTACAGAAAGTCCAAGAAACACATCCGCACTTACCATAGCTTCTTTAAGTGTGGAAATGTCACGGTCTGTGATGAATTCCTGTTTTTGTGGATTAAGATCCGTACGATTACGGTTTATTACACCATGACTGTCGCACATTACTATGTTTTCTTTTTTCACACCCAAGCTGATATATAGCTTAGTACAAGAAATGGCTGCAGCTCCTGCTCCATTGACGACCAATTTGACATCTCCGATTTTCTTCCCCTGGATTTCAAGAGCATTAAGCAATCCTGCCGCAGATATTATAGCTGTACCATGCTGGTCATCGTGCATTACCGGTATGTCGCATTCTTTTTTCAACCGTCTTTCTATCTCGAAACATTCAGGAGCCTTAATGTCTTCAAGATTAATACCGCCGAATGTGGGAGAAATAGCCTTCACAATCTCGACAAATTTAGCAGGATCTTTCTCGTTGACTTCGATATCAAAACAATCCAACCCCGCGAATATCTTGAATAACAAAGCCTTACCTTCCATCACTGGTTTGCCTGCCTGTGCGCCAATGTCGCCTAATCCAAGAACGGCCGTACCATTGGAAATAACAGCAACAAGATTTCCCTTGTTAGTATATTCATAAGCATCCTGTGCGTTCTGTTCTATCTCCAAGCAAGGATAAGCCACACCAGGAGAATATGCAAGTGATAAATCATTCTGTGATGAATAAGGCTTAGTAGGAATAGTTTCAATTTTACCCGGCCGGTTGCCTTTATGGTATTCCAGAGCCATTTCCTTAGTTACTTCTGACATATTTTATTGTATTATTTTCTAAAAAACAATTCTATGCTTCTTTCGTTCATTAGGCAGTACAAAAATAAAGTCACCATTATAAAATCGCAACCATAATGCACTATATTAACGATAAATAAATCTTCTGTCTTTAAACGCCTCTGCATATGGTTAATTTTATCCAAATAATACATAAACAATAAAATGAATAAGTAATTTTGCCGGATGTAAAACACTTATTCCAAAGTATTGAAACCAGATATTGAAGAATTCAGAACTGCCGTTTACTCCATAGTGGCAATTATTCCTTATGGGAAAGTACTTAGTTACGGGCAAATAGCATGGCTGGTTGGCTATCCACAACATTCACGCCTCGTAGGCAAAGTGCTGCACAACACTCACACCGGCCTGCCATGTCATCGTGTTGTCAACTGCCAAGGTCGAACAGTTCCGAATTGGAAAGGACAGATTGAGCTGCTGAAATCAGAAGGCGTCATATTTAAAAGAGACAACTATGTCGATATGAAATCGTCCAACTGGAATCCAATTAACAATAATGACAGTGTTATGGAATTGCATAAAAAGTGAATTTATTTATCTGCGCCCATAAAAAATGGAGATTTTTATGTATGTTTGCAGAAAATATTGATTCGCACTGATTTTTTATGACTGGAAATAAATTTTCAAACTTCATAAAACGACATCCAATAATATCTGCTATAATTTCCATATTAATAGTTGACATATTATTGCTTGTGATAGCATCTTTCGGTTTGGGATGGTTTACCAATCACAATCAATATCAGATTGTTCCTGAATTAAAAGGTATGAATGTGGCAGAGGCTGCCGCAAAATTGCGACAAAGCAATCTTGTATTGGAAATATCCGATTCGATATTTGAGGCAAGCACATCTCCAGGAAACATAATCATACAAACCCCGAAAGCCGGCTCTAAGATTAAGAACAACCGCACAATTTACGTGACAATACGTTCATTTTCCACGCAGCAGGTATCAATACCGTCAATCGTTGACTTGTCGTTGCGCCAAGGAATGTCAATGCTGCAGGCTGCCGGATTCAAAAACATTGTAGTCGAGAAAATTCCATCAGAATATTCCGATTTAATTTATGACCTTAAAATGAATGGATTGTCGCTTTCTCCAGGAGACAAAGTCCCGGTAAATGCAAATCTCACCATAGTGGTTGGCGACGGACTTTTATTTCAAGCTGACTCCGTAATTCTCGACAATTACAACGAAGCAGTGATAGAGGGAAGTGTCACTGATGAATATTCCGAATACGAATATTAAATTGCAGTAAATGATAGAAGAAAAAGAGAACAACATAGTTGCAGATTTTGACGACGAGCCGGAAGACGGTATGATTGCTGGTGATGGCAATCGTGAACTATGGGAACATTACCGCTTTACTGCTGAAAAAGGTCAGACTTTACTACGCGTTGACAAATTTCTTGTATCACATATTGACAAAACATCACGCAACAGGATACAACAGGCTGCAGATGCCGGATGCATCCTTGTCAATGGGAAACCGGTAAAATCGAATTATCGTGTAAAGCCTTTTGATGTGGTGTCCTTAGTGATGGACCGTCCCAAATATGAACTTGAAATAATACCTGAGGATATACCTATTGATATAGTCTATGAAGACAATGACCTGTTGGTTGTAAACAAGCCGGCCGGTTTAGTAGTCCATCCTGGTCATGGTAATTATAGCGGCACATTGGTTAATGCCCTCGCCTATCATTTTCGTGATAATCCGGACTATGATGTCAGTGACCCGCGACTTGGTCTTGTCCATCGTATTGACAAAGATACATCCGGGTTGCTTGTTGTGGCTAAAACACCAGACGCAAAGACCCATTTGGGAAAACAATTCTTCAACAAAACCACTCACAGACAATATGTTGCTGTAGTATGGGGGCAATTTGATGAAGAAAGCGGCACCATAGAAGGCAATATCGGAAGAAGCCTGAAAGACAGGCTTCAAATGGCTGTGTTTCCTGACGGGGATTATGGCAAACACGCCGTTACCCATTATAAAGTAATTGAGAACCTTGCCCATGTGGCTGTGGTTGAATGTCAATTGGAAACCGGACGCACACATCAAATTCGTGTGCATATGAAACATATAGGTCATCCACTTTTCAATGATGTCCGCTATGGGGGTGACAAGATTCTGCGAGGAATCTCCACTTCTAAATATGTACAATTTGTGCAGAATTGTTTTAAAGCCTGCCCTCGACAAGCCCTTCATGCAAAGACACTTGGTTTTGTGCATCCATCGACGGGAAAAGAAATGTTTTTCAACAGCGAGATTCCATCTGATATGGAATCTCTTATTAAAAAATGGGAGGAATATTACTCCACTACACATCAAAATCCATTCAATAGTCGGATTTTATAAAAAATAATTTGAGAATATTTGCTTTGACGTTTTGCAATCCTTATCTTTGTAAGGAGCAATATGATATATTGCCAAAATATTTTGTTGTCCGTATGGACGCTGATTTTATATAAGATATATAAGCCTAAAACAACAGATATGGACGAATTGGTTACACCAAAAGAATATAGCGACATCTGTCCGTTTTCAGACGGTGAGTTCCATTCAAAAATGGAAAAGATGGTGACTGAAGATGGCTTTAAGCATGCTGTCACCTGGGTTATGCCTGACATAGACTATGATGCTTTTTGCAAACAGTTGCTTCTGATTGACAACAAAAAAGACTTTCAATACAAAGTTATGTTTCCTTTTTTGGAAATGTTGGCGGCAAAAACCACCGACGGCATTTCTGACTGCGGAGTTGAACAAAACGTCGAATACGACAAGGCATATACAATGATGACCAACCATCGCGACATCGTGCTCGACGCCTCATTCCTGAACCTTGCCCTGCTCCGTCATAAGTCAAGAACCACGGAAGTGGCAATCGGCGACAATCTGCTAATCTATGACTGGATAGAAACACTTGTCCGTCTTAATAAAAGCATCATCGTAAAACGCGATGTAGGTATGCGCCATGCCTTGGAAGCTGCCGTTCAACTGTCGGGATACATCCACTTCGCGATAACTCAAAAAAAAGAATCCGTATGGATTGCGCAAAGACAAGGACGTGCTAAAGACAGTAGCGACGAGACACAAGAAAGTCTTATCAAAATGCTCTCCATCGCAGGCGGCAACAGTTTCTTGGATAATATTCTTGAGCTTAACATAATGCCGGTAGCAATCAGCTACGAGCTAGACCCCAACGACTACCTGAAAGCCCGTGAGTTCCTTTTGAAAAAGAAAAATCCTGATTTCAAAAAGACACAGCGCGACGACCTTTTCAGTATGGAAACCGGACTGCTTCAAAACAAAGGCAAAGTGCATTTCACATTCACTGGCTGTATCAATGATGACATTGAGAAGCTGCGTGATTTAGATAAAAAAGAACAACTCAACAATGTATGTCAGATAATCGACAAGCGCATACATGGAAATTACAGAATATACCCCGGAAACTACATTGCTTTCGATGAGCGCTACAATACAGACCGTTTCAAAAACGAATACACTGATGACGACATAGAAAAATTCAACTCGTACATCAACAAACAGCTTGACAAGGTGCAAAACGAGGTCGATTTTGAGATTAGCGGTGAGGAAAGGGAATATATGCACGGACTGATGCTCGTGATGTATTCGAATCCGCTGGTCAACAAACTGACGGCAACCGGTATGATGTAAAAACATATTATGAGATTTTCAGTTGTCGTATCCATAATCTTTGCGATTATATGTATCGCAACCGACATTGTTATTTATAAAAAGCTGCATAAGCATAAAAAGCTACGGATTGCACATACCGTAATTTCCACTGCTATTTATCTTATGCTTATCAGCGTACCCATCGTCTTGGCAACCGGATATACCGGAACCCACGTGATGCAGTATGCCATGTGGGCATTGTTCACTTGCGCATCCGTATTCCTGCCTAAGACATTTTACGCCATATTTTTCATATTCTCCAGAATCCCGTTATTATTCAGGAAGAAACCTGTAAAGATTCTGTCAAAAATCGGAATCGCCATTGGTTATGCCATATTCGCCGCCATATGGTGGGGAGCATTGGTGACTACACACCGGATACAAGTGAATGAAATAACCGTCGAATCACAAAAAATACCAGAAGCATTCAATGGTTACAGAATAGCGCAATTCTCCGACCTGCATACCGGAACATTCGGCGACAATACCACAGTAGTCAGAAATATGGTGAATCAAATGAATGCCCTGAAACCTGACTTGATTGTATTTACCGGTGACATTGTAAACAACTCGTCATCCGAACTGTTGCCGTTCATCGACGAGTTGAAAAAAATGAAAGCCAATGACGGTGTCCTATCAATTTTAGGAAATCATGACTATGGAGATTATAAGAAATGGAAATCGGAAACTGACAAGCAAAATAATCTCGCCCGCCTTATATCGTTGCAACGCGATTCCTTAGAATGGAACCTGTTGCTGAACCAACATACATATATAAAGCACGGAAAGGATTCATTATTGATAATAGGCGTGGAAAACTGGGGAGAACCACCTTTTTCGACCCACGGGAACCTGAAAGCAGCAATGCCAAGCGACAATGGCTACAAGGGATTCAAACTGTTGCTTTCCCATAATCCGAAACACTGGGAAATGGAAATTGCCGGAAAAACAGACATAGACCTGACCCTTTCCGGGCATACACATGCCATGCAAATGATGATAAGCTTTGGAAATAAAAAATATTCGCCGTCGTCTATGCGCTACAAATATTGGCAAGGGCTATACGAAGATAGCAGGCAACAATTATACGTAAACATAGGTATGGGAGAAGTCGGAATCCCGATGCGCATAGGCGCAACTCCTGAAATCACCGTAATCACATTGAAACGTAAACAATAAAATGGATAGCATATCTTTCATAGCGGCGGAAACAGGAATCGCACAAAAGCAAATTGCATCTACTATCAAATTGCTTGACGACGGAGCGACAATACCTTTCATAAGCCGCTATCGCAAAGAAGCGACACTTGGTCTTGACGAAGTCCAGATACAATCAATCGCCGCCACATACGAAAAAGCGAAAGAATTAAAGAAACGGAAAGAATTCATCATTGAAACGATTTCCCAGCAAAACGAACTTACCGACAGACTAAGACTGCAGATAGAAAATTGTTTTGACAGCAATGCGCTCGAAGATATTTACCTGCCTTTCAAGCCAAAACGTCGCACAAAAGCGGAAACAGCACGCGAAAACGGACTCGAGCCGCTTGCAAAAATCATCATGGCACAGAATATACCAGACATCACTCATACGGCCAAACGATTTGTCAACGGAAAAGTCACTGATGAAAAAAACGCAATCGACGGTGCGCTTGACATAATAGCAGAATGGGTATCGGAGAATCCGGCCGTGCGCGAAACTGTACGCAAGGCATTCTCTTTCGAAGCGGTGTTGAATTGTAAGACTGTGAAAGGAAAAGAGGCAGAAGCTGCTAATTTCCAAAACTATTTTAACTTCTCGTCTCCTCTTAAACGCTGCAAATCCCATCAGATACTTGCCATACGCAGAGGCAAAGAAGAAGGGCTGCTGCAAACATCAATCGACATTGACACAGACAAGATAATCGAAAGAATATCACGACGGTTTGTCAAGAACGATTCTGAATCGGCTACGCTTGTCAAAAAAGCCATAGCCGACAGCTATAAACGCCTTATCAAACCATCAATAGAAAATGAGTTTGCGGCATTGAGCAAGGCTAATGCCGACGACAAAGCTATTTCACTTTTTGCCGACAATCTGCGGCAACTACTTTTTGCCCCTCCATTAGGTAAGAAACGCATACTCGCAATCGACCCGGGATTTCGTACTGGATGTAAGGTCGTATGCCTTGACACTCAAGGCAACCTTCTTCATAACGACACCATATACCCCACTCCGCCACGCAACGAAACCGCAATCGCTGCCAAGAAAATCAACAATATGATTGAAGTTTACCAAATAGATGCAATAGCTCTTGGCAACGGTACGGCAAGTCGCGAGACAGAACAATTCCTAAAAAAACTGCACTACAATCGCGATATCCGCATATATGTGGTGAGCGAAGACGGAGCATCGGTATATTCCGCTTCAAAGCTTGCAAGAGAAGAATTTCCTGATAAAGACGTCACTGTCCGGGGAGCTGTCTCCATTGGCCGCAGGCTGCTCGACCCATTGGCAGAGTTGGTAAAGATAGATCCGAAATCAATCGGCGTAGGACAATACCAGCACGATGTTGACCAGACAAAATTACGGCAAGCTTTGGATTTTACTGTAGAAAGTTGTGTCAATAAAGTCGGGGTGAATCTCAATACAGCTTCAAAGGAGCTACTCACCTATGTTTCCGGATTAGGACCGCAATTAGCACAAGACATTGTGGAATACCGTGCCGCAAACGGAAATTTCACAAGCAGAAAGGAACTGCTGAATGTTCCCCGGTTAGGCAACAAAGCATTCGAACAATGCGCCGGATTCCTCAGAATCCCCGGAGGAGATAATCCGCTTGACAATACTGCCGTACATCCTGAAAATTACGCAACGGTAGAGGCGATGGCACACGACTGCGGATGCTCTGTCAACGAATTGATAACCGACAAAGCAAAAAAAAGCGGCATCGACATCAACCGATACGTGACGGAGGCAACAGGTCTTCCAACACTGACTGACATAATGGAAGAACTCGACAAACCAGGAAGAGACCCGCGCAAAGCGGTTACCGTAATGGCATTTGACAGCAACCTGAAATCGTTCGATGACTTAAAACAAGGAATGATTGTCAACGGAATTATCACAAACATTACACAATTCGGAGCATTTGTCGATATCGGTATAAAAGAAAACGGACTGGTACACATATCTGAAATAAGCGGCGATTTCATCTCCTCGCCCTCTGATGCCGTAAAACTTCACCAGCAAGTAAAAGTTAAAATAAAAGACATCGATGCGCAACGTCGCCGCATATCATTGTCAATGAAAGATGTAAATTGAAAACTATGAATAAATTAGTCATATCAATAGGCAGCAACAGCAAAGACCGTGAATGGCAAGTGGAAAACTGCATAAAATGGCTGAAAAGCAAACTCAGTGGGGTGTCACACTCTGAAATTTATAATAGCGCAGCTTCCAACGGCAAAGACCCGGACTATCTGAACGTAGTAATGAAAGCCAAATGCCGCGAGAATTTCGATGAAATCAACAAAAAGCTGAAAGACTACGAATCAGTTTGCGGGCGTACCCCATTGAGCAAACAAACTGGTGAAATACCGATGGATCTCGACATAATAATCTGGAACGGCGAAATAGTCCGTGAGCGTGATTTCAATCAGGAATATTTCCAAACAGGCTGGCAACAACTTGAAAAATAACCTATGACAAAGAAAATCAATACTACTGGTATCATAACGCTGCTTATAGCCATTGCCTATATCATAATTCCATACGATATGGACCGTATAGGATGGTATGGATATATCGACGACTTTTTTGTATTTATGGCCGGTTACCTGCTGTTTTTCGGTAGCCGAGGTATCCATCCACGACTAAAACGGCTTTTATATTTAATAGTAGGATGCTCTTTCATAATAGCGATGCTATCCCTTATTGCAATGATAATACTGTCGTAGTAACAAGATTGAAACGGAAATGTTTTTTGGAACAATTCCGAATTAGCACCCACAAACACTTATTATCCAGCAATATACAAAAAACATATCATTTAGTGCTATAAAATAGTTATTAATATATTTGCATATTAGAAAAATATATTCTAATTTTGTAACGATTTCAAAAACGTATTAATATCAATTATGACAAGAGAAGCCATAGACAGATTAGTATCGCACAACATCAGGCCATCTGCCCAGCGTATTTCCATTATGGGATATTTGCTGACCCACAGGACACACCCGACAGTGGATGCCATCTATAATGACCTTGTCAAAAATATGCCTACTTTGTCGAAAACAACGATTTACAACACACTGAAACTGCTCGAGGAACACGATGCAATCATCGAGCTTACAATCGACAAAAAAACCGCGCACTACGACGGAATGACCGAACCACACTCCCACTTCATGTGCAAAAGTTGCGGCAAGATAATTGATATGCCGTTGCAGAAAGTCGACCAAGACCAGACAAGCCACGATTTTATCATCGACGAGGCGGAAGTTTACTACAAAGGTTATTGTTGCGACTGTATGGCAAAACGGAATTGAAACGACATTTTTTATTAACGATATACTAACTAATTAATTAAATCCTTACAATTATGGCAAAGAAATTTATTTGTACAGTTTGTGGTTATGTTTACGAAGGCGATGCTGCTCCTGAAAAATGCCCGCAATGCGGCGTTCCGGCAAGCAAGTTCAAAGAATTGGTTGAATCAGAGGCACTTCAGTTCGTTACAGAACACGTAATCGGCGTTGCAAAAGGTTGCGACGAAGAAATGATTAAAGACCTCAACGCACACTTCAACGGCGAATGCACAGAAGTAGGCATGTACCTTGCAATGTCGCGTCAGGCTGACCGCGAAGGCTATCCTGAAATCGCCGAGGCTTTCAAGCGCTACGCTTGGGAAGAGGCTGAACACGCTTCCAAATTCGCTGAATTGCTCGGCGATATGGTTTGGGACACTAAGACAAATCTTGAAAAGCGTATGGCAGCAGAGGCAGGCGCAAATGCCGACAAGATGCGCATCGCTAAGCGCGCTAAAGAGCTTAACCTCGACGCTATCCACGACACTGTTCACGAGATGGCTAAGGACGAGGCTCGTCACGGACAAGGCTTCGAAGGTCTCTACAACCGTTTCTTCAAGAAATAAAACCAGTAGCGACACAATCGATGCAATCCAAACAACGACTCCAGCGGTTTTCTGTAAAAAACTGCTGGAGTCGTCTTGTATAACCTCAAATCATTATACTTTGGATAGTTTGCCTAACCACCCGGAAAGTTTTTCGCCTATTAACAGGGCAGGCAGAGATACCAGGGGGTACACGCTCCTCTCTCATCTTTTTAACGCTCTTCTCTCAACTGTCAAATGCAATTGTGATGTCTAATAATCTATTTTGGTTCACAACTTCCAACCAGAAATACTTTCCTGTATATTCCACAAATGGGCATATAGCCCTTCTTTTCGGACAAGCTCATCGTGTGTGCCTTCTTCCTCTATCCGCCCGTTATCCAAAACGATTATCCGGTCGGCATCCTTGATTGTTTTGAGCCTGTGGGCAATGGCAATGACGGTGCGTCCTTTAATCAAAGAGTCGATGGCTTTCTGCACCTCCACTTCATTTTCAGGGTCGAGCGAGGCGGTAGCTTCGTCCAAT
>JADIMC010000076.1 GCA_017694955.1 Candidatus Limisoma faecipullorum | reverse complement strand
ATATGATAAGTAAAATCTTTATTTCAGACAAACAACAAGATTGGTTAAAATACCTAAGAAAGAGATATTTGATATAAACGAAAAAAGCCGTTTTTCAGCGGCTTTTTTCGTTTATATGGATATGTTTATTGTGCGTATAGGAAGTTATATGTAAGTGCTTGTGTTAGTCTATCAATATACGCTTTCTCATCTTGTGTCAGCACTTCTTTTGCTGCCTTGAAACGTGGAGCAATTTTCTCTACTCGTTTACTTGATTCTTTTTTCGATATTTTCTTTTTGAAGTTTAATTCAAGCGGTTCTATGGCTTGAAAACTTAAATCTACTGCATTCTGAAGATTATTTGATAGTGTGTCACCTTTCGACGTTGTATTTATATCCACCACAAAAAATTTGAAATCGGGATAACTATGCATTAAATCATCTGAATACGAGCTATAATGAGCTTCGCCATTTGCTTTCTTTCTTATGAAACCATCGAAGTAAACGGTAGAATAGTTGCTTAGACTTCTTATAGTCTGATATATTTTATCAGTATTTATACTATCCTGCGGTAAAATATAATCCACATCAAAAGTTACTTTTCTATACTGCTCAGGAGCATATTCTAACTCAAATGACAATGCAATAGATTTTCCTGTTTCTCTGCTATTAATATTCTGAATTTGAGCTTTCCAATTGACAAATAGTTTAACAGAATCCATATATTCACCCATTGCCAATTTAACGCTATCGTTAAATTCCTTTTCTAATATTTTATTCCCTAAACGATAACTCTTGTCTTTGTTTCGTGCAAGCATATTATCAAAGTTTTCTTGCTGAACATTTGAGAACTTCTTATTTGCTTGTGTAGGAGTTCCAACGCAACCACACAGAGCAAATACAATTAGTAATAACGACCATATTTTTTTCATATCATGGAATTTTAATTTAACAATTCATAACAACAAAAGCGTGAACTGTACGCTACACTCTTACTTGAAGGTCGTAGGAAACCATAGATGCAGATGTAACAATAGCAGCCCACGCTATATGCGTGAGAACCACTATGCTATCCTTGCATCTAATTGAAAATTTCCTACGTTTTCAAGTACAAGATAAGCATAACGCTTCTTCTTTTTTCGTATGTCTTGGAAAGATTTGCCTCAATCCAATTACAAAGATAGGGGATTTTTGCAATAATCCCCTATCTTCTAATACTTTTATTTGCTTTTGTACCAGAATTTAGGATACATTCTATATTTTCAGTCCTTTATCATGTCTTGTAGGTGTAATTCCTAAACCGTTTCTCCATTCATTCGCTTTCTGTCTGAACCATTGCACCAGCGGAATGTCATTCACGCATATATGATAGTAACCTTTCCTATCCTTGTCCTCCTCAAACGAGAATGCCGCACCCTCGTCACGGAACTTTCGGTTGAACTCAAGAGAATAGAAATCACCTTTCAATCTTACCTTTTTCAACTTGCACAACTCTTGGATTACCCTTTCTGAGAGTTTCAAGGTGTTCCGGCAGAAGTCAATCAACGGCAACAGCTTCTCATATGAGGAAAGTATCGCTGTATCTTGTCCATATACTCGTTGAACTTGGTGTGTTCTTTCCTATGTTCCCGTTCTATTGTATTGATATGCCGTACCAATTCTTCATTATGGCTTTCAAGTGCAGATATGCGTTGTTGCAATTCCTCCCTTTCTGCCTTCAACTTATTGCTACCCAAAATAGAACCGGCCTTTGCCACGAATGCCGTTTTCGCCTCGGTCTTGGCGGCTTCCAGCTTCTCCGATTTAATTTCCTTTCGCACTTTCGGTAATGATTAGGGAGCTGTTCTCTTGTTTTAATCTACTTTGAAACGGTTTTCAGCCCTCTGCCCAATTTCTGTGAATTTGACATAACTGTCTAATTCTCAGATTTGATTGCGTTAATCTGCCGAAATCTGGCGTTTATTCCATAGATTTTCTGTAATTTTGCACTATATCAATTGCATTTATGAAAAAACAGCTACTTGATTTCTTAATAAAAGAGAATCAGAGGATTAACGATAATTATTCTCTTTTAAAGCTTTCACCGGCAGATGGCAGCCGTATCATAGATACTGTTGCCGGACAATTTGTTCAGGTAGAAGTGCCTGATTCTAAGGCTACATTTTTGCGTCGTCCGATTTCTATTAATTATGTTGACAGGTCAGACAATACATTGTGGTTGTTGATACGCAAGGCCGGATTGGGAACTGAGTCTCTTGTCTCGATGGGAGAAGGGCGAGTCTTGAATGTTATTCTGCCTTTGGGGAAGGGATTTTCACGTCCTTTGAAAAAAGATGCGAGAATATTGCTTGTCGGAGGTGGTGTGGGAGTTGCTCCGATGTATTATCTTGGAACTGAATTGCGGAATGACGGTCATAATGTGAATTTCCTTTTAGGGGCGCGTCGGGATGTGGATTTGTTGGAATTGGATTTGTTTAATCAGGTTGGTATTGTGTATTGTTCAACCGAAGACGGCTCTGCTGGAGAAAAGGGATTGATTACTCATAATACTGCATTGAACCAGCAGTGGGATTATATCTATTGTTGCGGACCTATGCCAATGATGAAAGCAATTGCACGCTATGCGGTTAAAAACAACATTGAATGCGAGGTGTCGTTGGAAAACCGTATGGCATGTGGTGTCGGGGCTTGTCTTTGCTGTGTGGAGGACACAGCCGATAGTGGTAATGTGTGTGTATGTACGGATGGACCTGTATTTAATATAAAACGTTTGAAATGGGAGATTTGAAAGTAAATATAAAGGGTTTGTCATTGAAAAATCCGGTAATGGCAGCATCCGGCACATTCGGATATGGTGAAGAGTTTGCGGATTTTATCGATTTGAACCGGTTGGGTGCCATAATAGTAAAGGGAACCACTATCAATCATCGTGAGGGCAATCCTTATCCGCGTATGGTTGAGACTCCGTCAGGAATGCTTAACGCCGTAGGCTTGCAGAATAAGGGCGTGAATTATTTCATAGAGCATATTTATCCACGTATAAAGGATTTGGACACGGAAATCGTGGTTAATGTATCCGGAGCAAAAGTTGAGGATTATGTCGCAGTTTGCGAGATGCTCGACGGTATGGATAAAATTCACGCTATAGAGCTCAACATATCTTGTCCAAATGTGAAGCAGGGTGGTATGGCTTTCGGTACAACTTGTGCAGGTGCGTCGCAAGTTGTCAAGGCTGCAAGAAATGCCTATGGTAAGGCATTGATTGTAAAATTGTCGCCTAATGTGACTGATATATCGGAAATTGCGCGAGCTGTCGAGGCTGAGGGCGCTGATAGTGTGTCGTTAGTAAACACTTTTTTGGGTATGGCTATCGATACGGAAACCCGTCGCCCGTATTTGTCCACTATTACAGGTGGTCTGTCTGGTCCGTGCATACGCCCGATAGCTGTGAGGATGGTTTATCAGGTGGCGCATTCTGTGAAAATTCCGGTTATCGGACTTGGCGGAATTATGAATGGACGTGATGCCATTGAGTTTATGCTTGCCGGCGCTACAGCTGTGCAGGTTGGTACGGCCAATTTTGTCGATCCGTCAGTCACTATGAAGATAATTGACTATATGGAGGAATATTTGCATAGGCATAATATTTCGTCAATCAGGGAGATAATCGGTGGAATGACCGTATGATTCGACCTTTATTGAGTGTTACTATTTTGTTATTAAATATGTTTGTTGCCATTATGTGACAGATGGATTTAATCCGTAAATTTGTAGCGTTGAAACAAACTTAACGTAAACTGATTATAATGCAGAAAATGAAGAAAAACTTAGTATTGGCATCGTCATTGCTGATGATGCCTTTTTGTGTGTTTGCAAATCCGGAATGGGGAGCTGCCGATACGGTAGCTTGCTACAATGTTGGTCCTGGGATAGAGTATATGAAGATAATCTATCCTGATATGCCGTTAATTATGTGGTACACCACAATTGACTTGACAAATGAATATAATAAAGTTGAGAATGTGGTCAGTCGCCATCAGGTGCCGGATGTAAATCGTTGGGACGTGATGACGCATTACCGTGAGAATTCATACAACGGGCATAATGTGAGAGTAGCATGGAATCATGATTTTTTCGTATATGAGGAAGGCTTGTGCATAGGTCCTAATGTGACGAACGGTCAGATGACGCATCATCGTAGCCGGCGTGCTGTGCTTGCTATAACGAAAGACAAGAAGGCGGAGGTTTTTTCTTCGTTTGCAGAAGGTGGCAATAATCAATCGTGCTTTGACACCAAAATAATAACTGAAAATGCGGAAGTGGCGATTGACAGTTATAATAGCGGTGCGACGCAGTTCGACGGTGATTGCATATTTTTCAATAATCTGAATTCCCAGACTTTGACATTGGATGGTAGATATATCAAGGTGAAAGCGCTTTCCGATTGGATAGTCAATGGCGACAATGTTCCTTGTGAGGTGCTGGAAATAGCTGATTCGCCTTTACAGACATCGGAAACAGAATGTGTAATATATTTGCGCAATGGAAAGCGTAATGTTCTTGACGGTCTTGCAGTAGGTGACAGGCTTGAAATTCAGCAGAAGTTGCTGACACCTGAATGGGGCATCGCTCCTAAGGATGTTTTGAATGCTTTCCATGGCTATCCGAGCATTGCACATAATGGCGTATTGCATGAAGGAGAGTATAATAATTTTGAAGGAGGACGTGAATATGAGAAGTCATCGCACGTGATGGCTGGAATTTCAAAAGATAAGACGAAATTATATGTATGCATCAATGAGATGTCGGCACAGAGTGCGTCAATTGACTGTGTTGAAATGGCAGAATGGATGCTTGAACGTGGAGCTTGGGACATAGTGAATTTCGATAGTGGTGGTTCATCTGCTATTGTGGTGAATGAAGAAATGCTTAATCTACCTGGTCGTGGTTCTGTTCGCCCTGTACAGGATGCTATGTTGGCTATTTCGCTTGCTCCTGCTGATAATGCCGTTGACCATTTTACATTCAGTAAACCGAGATTCTCTTGTTCGACTATTTCTTCTACGCCGTTAAAAGTGATTTCGTATAATAAATATGGTGATATCGTAGAGGAAGGTGTGGAAGGATGCACTTTTTCTGTTGTTCCGGAAAATATGGGACGAATTGACGAGGATGGCGTCTTTTATTCATCTTCAGAGGCAGGAAGTGGTAAAATCATAGCGGAGAAAGACGGCAAGAGTTGTGAAATCACGTTTACTTCTTATCAGGCTACTTCTGTGACTCTTCCATTCTCAGAACTGTTGATTGATTCTACGAGAAAATTTGTGATTCCATTGCAAGGTACGGTTAATGGTTTGCTTAAGGATCTTGACCCGTCTGCTTTTGAATGGGTGGCTGATGATCCTACAGTAGTGGCGATTGAAGATGGGATTGTTTCCGGTTTGAAAAATGGTGAGACAAATGTGACCGGTACATTTGAAGATTTGCAATTCTCATTTAAGGTTAAGGTGGAAATCGGTAGGGGAAATGTTCCGTGTTATGATTTTTCTAAATTACCTGAATCTGCTAAATTTAATGGTGTTACAGGTTTGACTTTGCGTAATGAATTGCCTGATGGCTGGCAGGATGGAACATATTTCAATGTTGAGAAGATAAGTGGGCGTTTGCGTCAGATCTCTCTTGAAATGCCTATGAGTTTATACGGAATACCTGATGGCCTTTCATTGCCTATCTGGAATAATGATGGCGCAATAAGCCGTTTGACGCTTTCTTATTACGACAATGACGAAACGCGCTATTTGGCTGATATTGATATAGATGCTTCAGATAAGGTGTATGATATAGACTTTGTTGATTCCGATGGTAATCCGCTTGACTTGCTTAAGTATCCAATGCGCTTATTGACATTGAATCTTTATTTAAATGTAGGTGATGATATGAATTTTGCACTTGGAGACTTGCTTGTGCGTTATCCTTTGGATGGGGAAGGTGGCGTAGGCAGTATATATGACGATGAGGAATTAGAGATTATTGTCGGTGCGGAAACATTAACGTTGAAATATGATTCAGCAATAGCTGCATCTGCCCGTATCAGTATATATTCTGTCGGTGGAGTGAATATTATGAACGGGACTATGCCGCTTGTCAAAGGCCATAATGTGCATACGGTAAATACGAAATTTTTCACTTCCGGAGTTTATATATTGATGCTTGAGTCGGAAGGACGTATTTATGTTAAGAAGTTTATTGTGAGGTAACTTGAAAAAGACATTCATAAAACACGGAGGGATGCAGCAATCGGCTGCATCCCTCCGTGTTTTATGAGAGTTGAGATATTAAATCAATTTGCGGTACCGTATGCGATGTGGTTGTGTGTCACCCATACGTGTTTTCTTGTTTTCTTCATATTCAGAGTATGAGCCCTCGAAATAGAATACTTGGCTGTCGCCTTCGAATGCCAGGATATGCGTGCATATACGGTCAAGGAACCAACGGTCGTGGGATATTACTACTGCGCATCCGGCAAAGTTTTCCAAACCTTCTTCAAGTGCGCGGAGAGTGTTGACGTCGATGTCGTTGGTCGGCTCGTCAAGTAGCAGAACATTGCCTTCTTCTTTAAGTGCCATTGCCAGATGCAACCGGTTGCGTTCTCCGCCGGATAGCATTCCGATTTTCTTTTCCTGATCAGCTCCTGAGAAATTAAATTTGGATAGATATGCGCGTGCATTGACGTCACGTCCGCCCATACGGAATAAATCATTGCCTCCGGATATGACTTGATATACTGATTTCTCGGGGTCAAGGTCCTTATGGGTCTGGTCAACATATGCAATCTTTACTGTCTCTCCAATTTCAAATATGCCTTTGTCTGGCTGCTCTAATTTCATAATCAACTTGAATAGGGTAGTTTTACCGGCGCCATTAGGACCAATTACACCAACAATGCCGTTAGGCGGTAGCATAAAATTCAGGTCGTCGAAAAGAACTTTTTCACCATATGCTTTTGCTATATGCTGCGCGTCAATAACCTTATTTCCGAGGCGAGGACCGTTGGGAATGAATATTTCAAGTTTTTCTTCGCGCTCCTTCTGATCTTCGTTAAGCAGGCGGTCGTAGCTTGAAAGCCGGGCCTTTCCTTTAGCATGGCGTGCTTTCGGAGTCATTCTGATCCATTCGAGCTCGCGTTCCAATGTCTTTCTGCGCTTGCTTGCCTGTTTTTCTTCTTGCGCCATACGTTTTGTCTTTTGGTCGAGCCAGGAACTGTAATTGCCTTTCCATGGAATACCTTCTCCGCGGTCTAATTCGAGAATCCAGCCAGCGACGTGGTCAAGAAAATATCGGTCGTGGGTAATGGCTATTACTGTGCCTTTATATTGTTGGAGATGTTGTTCGAGCCAATCGATTGATTCGGCATCCAGGTGGTTGGTAGGCTCGTCGAGCAGCAGAATGTCAGGATTCTGCAACAGCAGTCGGCATAAAGCCACACGACGGCGCTCACCGCCAGACAAGGTGGCCACATTCTGGTCTTCGGGTGGGCAACGCAATGCATCCATTGCACGTTCAAGTGTGTTGTCAAGATTCCATGCGTCAGCAGCGTCAAGTTTGTCCTGAAGTTCTGCCTGGCGGTTGATCAGTTTTTCCATTTTGTCAGGGTCTTCTAATACTTCAGGGTCGCCGAAACTTTCATTCACTTTGTCAAATTCGGCAAGGAGGTCAAGAGTGTGCTGCATACCTTCTTGTACGATTTCTTTTACGGTTTTTGTAGGATCAAGTTTGGGATCTTGTTCGAGATATCCTACGGAATATCCTGGAGAGAACACGACCTCACCTTGATATTGCTTGTCGATTCCTGCTATTATTTTAAGTAAAGTGGATTTTCCTGCGCCATTAAGACCGATGATGCCGATTTTAGCGCCATAGAAAAAAGAAAGATAGATGTCTTTCAGCACTTGTTTTTGCGGTGGGTAAATTTTACTTACCCCTACCATTGAAAAGATTATTTTCTTGTCGTCAGCCATACTTTTGTGTGGTTGTTATCGTTTGTGTCTTTGTTGTTTCACTTTGTAGTCGCAGTTGACTTTCCCGTCTGCAATGTTGCGCAATTTGTTGCGGATAAGCTGTTTGCGAATAGGAGAAATCCTGTCAACATACATTATCCCATCAAGATGATCATATTCGTGCTGGATTATTCTTGCAAGGAATCCTTCAAACACTTGTTCATGCTCATCGAAATTTTCATCAAGCCAGTTTAATTTTACTTTTTCATATCTTGCTACTGGCTCACTTAATCCGGGTATGCTGAGGCATCCTTCCTCGCGGGTTATTTTCTTCCCATTTTCTATTATGTCGAGTTCAGGATTTATTAATGTCAGCTTTACACCTGCTAATTCAGGGAATGATTCCTTTAATGCATCAGCATCTATAACAATCAGTCTTTTTGATAATCCGATTTGCGGAGCGGCAAGTCCTATGCCGTCAGACTGGCTCATCGTCTCGTACATATCAGCAATAAGCTGTTTCAAGTCAGGATATTCTGACTCTAATTCTTCTGCTTCTTTGCGTAGTACGGGTTGTCCGTATAAATAAATTGGTAATATCATAATTTTGCTTGTGAACTTTCTAAATAGTCATTCAAAATTATAGTGGCGGATATTTCATCAACTATGGCTTTGTCTCTTCGTGCCATTTTTTTCATACCGCCATCAATCATAGCTCTATGTGCAAGTACGGAGGTGAAACGTTCATCATACATTTCTACCGGTATCTCTGGTATCTCTTTCCGTAGCCTGTTGACAAAAGGCTGGATATATCTCATATTTTCTGACGGTTGGTTGTTCATTTGCTTTGGCAATCCGACAATTATTTTCTCAACGCTCTCCGAGGCAATATAATTTTTTATAAAGTCAGAGAGTGTATGCGTCGGAACAGTCGTAAGTCCGTTTGCTACAATTTTCAGCGTGTCGGTTACTGCTATGCCAGAACGTTTCTTTCCGTAGTCTATTGCGATTATCCGTCCCATACCTTATATGAAAGTGCAAAGATAGAAATTAAATATGATAAATGTCTTTCATATCAGTTATTTCTTGTGTAATACAGGGTCAATACCGGGCGTTCCAATCATTATTGGCAATATACAGGCAAACAATGGACAGATATAAACGGTTATGACCTTGTCTTGTGGAAAGCGTCGGAATTGATAATGCTGTTGATGCAATAATCCGCGCCGCAAAGCACAAGATTGCCAATATCTAATCACATAGGGTCAACATCGTAGTAGATGACAGCCTGTTTCATTCGTGGGTCGTCAAGCGATTGTTCGTAGATGCTTCTCAGTATTTGTTTTACTTTGGGCATCGACGCGGCAGTTTCCATTTTCAATGTGATTTGGCGGATATAGTACTGTTGTATCCTTGCTATTGAAGGAGCTTCCGGACCGAGCACTCTTTTGCCGAATACCTGACGGAGCATATTGCTGAATCTGACAGAAATTTCTGTCAAAGAGTCGTCATTGCGGTGCTTTATGTAGATGTTGATTATTCTGGTGAATGGTGGATAGTTGAATTTGCGACGCTGGTCGAGCTCTTCGTTGAAATAATTCTTATAGTCGTGGTTAGTCACATATTTGATTATCGGATGCGTTGGCTCGCTTGTCTGTATATATACGGTGCCACGTTTATGTTTCCTTCCTGCCCTTCCTGCTACTTGTTCCATCATATTGAATGCCCTTTCGTGGGATCGGAAATCAGGGAAGTTAATCATATTGTCGGCATTCAATATTCCTACAATGCTTACGCCGTCGAAATCCAGACCTTTTGTAACCATCTGGGTGCCGACAAGCACCTGTGTCTTATGGCTGGAAAAATCGTCTATGAGATTCTCGTAGCTGCTTTTGCTGCGTGTAGTGTCAAGGTCCATACGTGCGACCTTTGCGTTAGGGAAATAATTCTCGATTTCGTCTTCTATGCGTTCTGTTCCATATCCTATGATTTCGATAGTCGGCTGTCCGCAAGCGGGGCATATGTCTGGTAACGGTAATGTATATCCGCAATAATGGCATACAAGTTGATTCTGGCGTTTATGATAAGTGAGTGTTACATCACAGTCCCGGCATTTCGGGGTCCATGCGCATTCTTTACATCTTACCATAGGCGAAAAACCACGACGGTTTTGAAATAATATGACCTGCTCACCGCGTTCGATTGCCTTATTGCATTCTTCAAGCAGCTCTTGTGAGAATACACCGCGCATTTCTTTTTTCTTGCGGGCTTTTATCGTATCGATTGTTTTAACTTCCGGCATTTCAATTCCTTCGTGACGTGTCAGAAGCTCTACTAAGCCATATTTCCCTGTTTTTGCATAATAATACGAAGAAATAGATGGTGTGGCGGAGCCAAGCAGTGTTTTTGCTTTATGCATTGAAGCGAGCACCAATGCTGCGTCACGGGCGTTATAACGTGGTGCAGGATCTTGCTGCTTATAGCTTGTCTCATGTTCTTCATCAACGATTATCAGTCCCAATTTGTTGAATGGAAGGAATATTGATGACCTTACGCCTATTATTATGTATGGATCGGTCGTATGTAGCAACTTTTTCCAAATGTCAACACGCTCATTGTCGGAAAATTTGGAATGATAAATAAGCAGGCGGTCACCGAACACTTTCTGCAATCGTTGGGTAAGTTGTGTTGTCAATGCTATTTCCGGGACGAGATACAGCACTTGGCGGCGATTGTCAAGCTCGTTTTGTATGAGTCTTGTATAGATTTCTGTTTTACCGCTTGAAGTTACACCGTGGAGCAGTACGATGCTTTTGTTTTCAAATTGATGGCTGATTTCTTGATAGGTTTTTTCTTGTATGTCTGTAAGATTTTTTGGAGCTTCTTTTTTGATTCTATCTGAAAGTTTGAAACGGTTTATTTCTTTTTTATAGAGATGAAAAATTCCTTTTTCTACCATTGCATTGAGAATGGGAGTGGAGCCGTCGGCTTTGTCTTTAAGCTGTTGCTTGCTCACTTCTAACAGTTCATCACTGCCTAACCATTTTGACAGTTCTAAATAGGCAAGCAGCATTGCTTCTTGTTTTTTTGCGGTCTTTACTTTGTCAAAAAAAGATTTCACGGTATTGTTGTCGCCGCGTTCAGCTTTTAATTTTACGAAAACTTCTGTTTTGGGGCGATAGTTGTCGATTATTTTTTCAGTAATATAGAGTGCTTCATTTTCAATCATTGAAGTCACAGTGGATTCTACATTCTTGAATCCTGTGGCTTTCGAGATTTCTGAAGGGGAAAGTTTGTCTTTTGTAAGAAGCAGGTTGTAGATTATTTTTTCCCTTTCTTTCATGGAATTGTCAGTATCGACAAATTCTGTGTTGGCTGAAACGAAAGTTTCACTTTCAACTTTCATACCGGCAGGGACAGCCGCTTTATACACATCACCGATTGAACATAAATAGTAATTGGCAATCCATTCCCAAAATTTCAGTTGAGGGTGGCGGAGGATAGGGTAGTTGTCAAGTATGGAGATAATGTCTTTTACTTCAAAGTCTCCGGGACGGTTGTTATGCAAAAGAGAAATGATTCCGGTATAGATTTTTTTCTTGCCGAATGGAACGAGTACCCGGCATCCGATTTGCACAGAATTTTTTAGGCAGTCAGGGATGCCGTAGGTGAATGTTGAATATAGCGGCAACGGAAGTATTACCTCTGCATATCTCATTTATGTTATATATGATTCTTAAAACAGATAAGTTACACCGATTTTAAGTGTGCCGTTCTTTGCTTTGAAATTAGAAAGCTTTATGGCGCTCATTGCTCCGGTTACATCCCAAATGTAGCTTGCTGTCAGCTGGTAGTTGCGGAACAGTTCCACACCGCCACCAACTTCTATTCCGAATACAACTGGTTTGTAGTCGAATGCTTTGATGTCGTTATGCGCAAGAAGTACAGATATTGATGGACCGGCGAATATCAATGGGGCAATCGTGCGTTCTAATCCGTTCATATTGGTATATTTGAATCTTAAATGGATTGGAATATCCAAATAATGCAAATAAGAACGTTCATTGCCATATCCGTCAGAATTCCAGATGGTAAAATCTCCGAGGTTCATCGTTGCTCCACGCTGGGAATACTGTAGTCCAAGGTCAATGCAGAATCCTATTCCCGGTATTGCATATTCTCCTGCTATGCCGGCAAAAAATCCTGCTGACTTATCGGAGACAAAAGGCGTAGTGCGTAAGTTTTGTTGACTCCAATTAAGGTCAGTTAGGTTGAATCCTGCTGTCGCTCCCCATCTCATTTGGGCAGTTCCGGAAAATGATGATAATAATATTAAAGCGGTAATTATGCCGGTGAGTATTTTCTTCATTGCAATATGTTTAATTGAAAAATTTCCACAAAGCTACGTAATTTTCCGGCAGCAGCAAAATAAATCGGCATTTACAGTGGTTTTCATTGCTGAAAGTCTGCAAATGCCGATTATTTGTATTTAAAAAATTTCTTTAGAACAAGTAAGCTGCTGTTATTGTCCAATATTTGTTCTTTCCGTCGATTGTCGGCATATCGTCAACAACCTTTACTGTTTCTAATGCTTTTGTCAATCCTAAGCCGTAGCTTGCTCCAACTTGCAAGTGAGAGAACAATTCAAGACCAACGCCGAAGTTCCATGAAATATCACATTTCTTATTCTTAAAGAACTCGCTTGCGTCTTGTTTGCTTACTAGAAAGGCGAATGCAGGTCCTGTCGCGATATATGGTTTTACTATTTTACCGACTGCAGGGATGTTGATTTTCCATTTTAAATTCAAAGGGATGTCGATATAATCGCGCTTTTTCCCAATTTCATTGTATTCGCTTGTTTCTGAATTTGTACCGCTTAAGTAGGAATCGGCTGTACGATGTACATACATCACTGATGCATCAAGACCAAGACCTAAAATAGGTGCTGTAAATTCAACCATAGCACCTCCGGTGAATCCGGCACGATTGTCGGCTTTGATTATGTCCTCGCTGAATTTCAAGTTGTTGACAGCAACACCGGCTTTCAAACCGAATTTAAATTGTGCGGAAGCCGAAGTGGCAGCTGCTAAGCCTATAAAGGCAATTACTATTACACTTAATACTCTTTTCATAAAGTTTTTGATTTTGTTTACGGCTGCAAATTTAGTGTAATTTTATGTAAATTCAAATTTTTTGATGGTTTTTCCGCTAAAAGTGAGGCGTTTGCAGATGAAAAACAATGAAAGTTTTTATGTGTCGTAACAATTGCGTATCTTTGTATCAATCTTACATATTAGAGTATGAAAAACGAAAGTCTTGTTTCCATTTCCGATTTCTCGAAAGAGGAAATACTGGAGTTGCTCGACAATATGCGTTATTTCGAGGCAAATCCTAACCGGCGGTTGCTTGAAGGAAAAGTAGTGGCAACCTTGTTTTTTGAACCTTCAACACGTACTCGTCTTAGTTTTGAGACGGCTGTCAACCGTTTAGGCGGACGGATTATTGGATTTTCTGACGCAAGCACCACGAGCTCATCAAAAGGTGAGACTTTAAAAGATACTATAAAAATGGTTAGCAATTATGTGGATTTGATAATAATGCGCCATTATTTGGAGGGTGCTGCCCGTTATGCATCGGAAGTTTCTCGTGTGCCTATAATTAATGCTGGAGATGGGGCTAATCAGCATCCTTCCCAGACGATGCTTGATTTGTATTCTATTTATAAGACACAGGGCAGACTGACGGATTTGACCATAACAATGGTTGGAGATCTGAAATATGGGAGGACTGTGCATTCATTGCTTATGGCAATGTATTATTTTAATCCGACTTTTAATTTTGTGGCATGCGATGAATTGAAGATGCCGCAGGAGTATAAGGACTTTTGTGAACAGCATGGAATCAAATATACGGAAACTACCGATTTCTCAGAAGATGTGATAAATAGTAGTGACATTATATATATGACGCGCGTACAGCGTGAACGTTTCACTGATTTGATGGAGTATGAGCGAGTTAAGAACTTATACACGCTTCATAATTCGATGCTTGACGGAAGTAAGGACAATGTGCGGGTGCTGCATCCGCTTCCGCGTGTCAATGAAATATCACAGGATGTGGACGATAATCCTAAAGCTTATTATTTCCAGCAGGCTCAGAATGGGTTGTATGCACGTCAGGCAATTATTTGTAAGGTGTTAGGTATCGATATAAATAAGGAGGCATAGTGATGGACAACAATAAAGAACTTGCAGTTGCTGCATTATGTAATGGTACGGTTATAGATCATATTCCGACGGATTTATTGTTCAAAGTAGTCAGCTTGCTTGATATTGAGAATATAAGTAGCAGTGTGACTATTGGTTATAATCTCGATAGCAAAAAACTTGGCAAGAAAGGGATCCTGAAAGTTGCCGATGTCTATTTCCCGGAAGAAAAGCTGAATCGCTTGGCCTTGATTGCTCCTAATGTGAATGTTAACATTATTAAGGACTACAAGGTGGTTAAAAAATATAAAGTCACATTGCCGGATGATGTAATAGGTATTGTTAAGTGTAATAATCCTAAATGCATTACTAACAATGAACCGATGGTAACGCATTTTCATATGGAGGATAAGGATAGTGTAATCCTTCGTTGTCATTATTGCGAACGTACTGTTCTTAAGGATGACATTGTCTTGAAATAAGATGAAGCAGGTTTGGAAAGCCGGAACGATGATTTATCCGTTGCCTGCGATGTTGGTAGGCTGCGGATCTTGTCCGGATGAATATAATTTGATAACAGTGGCATGGACAGGCACGATTTGCACTAATCCGGCGATGTGTTATATCTCTGTGCGTCCTGAACGTCATAGCTATGAACTTATAAGAAAGAGTATGGAATTTACTTTGAATCTTACTACGGAGTCTATGGCGAAAGCGGTTGATTGGTGTGGAGTAAGGTCTGGCAGGGATTATAAGAAATTTAAAGAGACAGGGTTGACGCCAATGAAAGGCAATATGGTTTCCGCTCCTTGTGTGGTGGAATCTCCGTTGTCGATAGAATGCCGAGTGAAGGAGATTGTGAAATTAGGCTCCCATGATATGTTTATAGCCGATGTGCTTTGTACGGATGCTGATGATGCTTTTATGAATAAAGAAACTGGTGCGTTTGACCTTGAGTCGGCGAGACTTGTTGCATATTCACATGGGCATTACTATAAAATGGGAGAGGAAATCGGAAAATTTGGTTGGTCAGTCCAAAAGAAACAAAAATAGAAATCATTATAACAAAAAACGTATGAAAAGAGACAATGCTATTTTCGACATTATCGAGCGTGAGCATCAGCGTCAGAAGAAAGGTATAGAACTGATTGCTTCCGAGAATTTTGTCAGTGACGAAGTTATGGAAGCGATGGGATCTTGCCTTACAAACAAATATGCGGAGGGCTATCCCGGACACCGTTATTATGGCGGTTGTCAGGTTGTTGACGAGGCAGAATCGCTTGCAATAGAGCGTGTGAAACAATTGTTTGGCGCAGAATATGCTAATGTTCAGCCACACTCTGGTGCTCAGGCGAATATGGCTGTATTTATGGCTGTGATGAAACCGGGTGATAAGTTCTTGGGGTTGAATTTGTCGCATGGCGGGCATTTGAGTCATGGCTCACCCGTTAATTTCTCGGGACTGATGTTCCAAGCATTGGAGTATGGTGTCAAAGAAGACACGGGTTATGTTGATTATGATATGATGGAGGAGGTTGCATTGCGTGAGCGTCCGAAGTTGATTATCGGTGGAGCAAGCGCTTATTCTCGTGAATGGGATTATGCGCGGATGCGTAAGATTGCGGATGAGATAAATGCCATCTTGATGATAGATATGGCTCATCCTGCAGGTTTGATTGCAGCAGGTTTGCTTGATAATCCTTTGAAATATGCCCATATAGTGACTTCGACCACGCACAAGACGCTTCGTGGACCGCGTGGTGGATTGATTCTTATCGGCAAGGATTTCGACAATCCATGGGGCAAGACTACTCCTAAAGGCGTTATAAAGAAAATGTCGGCTTTGATTGATTCTGCTGTATTCCCTGGTGTGCAGGGTGGACCGTTGGAACATATAATTGCTGCTAAGGCTGTAGCTTTTGGAGAGGCATTGCAACCTGAGTATAAGGAATATCAGATACAGGTGAGGAAGAATGCCAAGGCTATGGCTGACGCGTTGCTGGCTAAAGGCTATAAAATTGTTTCAGGAGGAACGGACAACCACTGCATACTTGTTGATTTGCGCACACGTTTCCCGGAATTGACGGGTAAGGTAGCAGAGAAGGCACTTGTTGAAGCTGATATAACGGCTAATAAGAATATGGTGCCTTTCGACAGCCGTTCGCCGTTCCAGACTTCTGGAATCCGTCTTGGAACCCCGGCGATTACGACCCGTGGTGCAAAAGAAGAATTGATGGGCGAGATTGTTGAAATGATAGACACTGTATTGTGTAACCCGGAAAATGAGGCAGTAATAAAGTCTGTACGTGAAAAGGTTAACTCTATTATGAAGGATTATCCGATGTTCGCATACTAAGGGTGATGTAAATTTAATAAAAGAAAATCCCGGGTTTATGCCCGGGATTTTCTTTTATTAATCAGGATCCAATCAGATGCCAAGGTCTTTCTTGATTACCTCTATTTTTTCATCTGCCTTGCTGGTGGCTTTGTCATAGTCTGCCGCACTCTTCATCTCACCGTGAACTTCAATGTAGAACTTGATTTTTGGTTCTGTACCTGAAGGACGGATGGAAACCTTTGTCTTGTCTTCTGTGAAATATTGCAGCACATTTGAAGTGACAGGCATTTCAAGGTCAGATGTTTCTCCGGTCAATGCATTTGTCTGTTTCAATGTTTGATAGTCTTTGATTGTAGAAACTTTAGACCCGGCAAGCTCTTTCGGCGGATTCTCGCGGAATTGCTTCATTATTGCGGCGATTTCTTCCGCGCCTGATTTGCCTTTGCGTACTAATGAAATACCTTTCTCGCGAGAGAATCCATACTTCAGATAGATATCCTGAAGCATTTCAATCATATTCAAGCCTTTCTCCTTTGCCCATGCAGCAATCTCTGCCATGATTGATATTGCAGAGACTGAATCCTTGTCGCGGACAAAATCTTCTACAAGGAATCCGTAGCTTTCTTCGCCGCCGCCAAGGTATCTTGCCTTTCCTTCGTTTTCACGCATTATGTTGGCAATCCATTTGAAGCCGGTATAGCAGTCATACATCTTGATGTGCTGGGCGTCGGCTATGGATTTGATTGTTTCAGTCGTAACGATTGTCTTTACAATGTATTCCTTACCTGTCAGTTTCCCTAATTCAGTATTTCTGGTCATAAGATAGTTAAGGAATATCAGGGCAATCTGATTTCCGTTGATAAGTACATATTCGCCGTTGTTGTCGCGTATCACAACGCCGATGCGGTCTGCGTCGGGATCGGAAGCCATAACAATCTCAGCGCCAGTTTCTTTTGCTTTTGCAATACCCATTGCCATCGCAGAAGGCTCTTCCGGATTTGGAGATGCTACTGTCGGGAAATCACCGCTTTCCACTTCCTGTTCGGGCACGCCGATAATGTTTGTGAAGCCGAAATTACGCAAAGAGCGCGGTATCAGTTTCATACCGGTGCCGTGGATTGGCGTATAGACAATCTTCATATCGTGGTGCTTCTGTATTGCTTCCGGACTCAATGAGAGTGTCTTTATCTTGTCAAGATATACTTTGTCGATGTTTTCGCCGATTATTTCTATTCTTGATTTATCACCTTGGAATTTGATGTCTTTAACATCGGTTACTTCGTTGACATATTTGATTGTATTAACGTCGTGCGGGGCAATCATTTGTGCTCCGTCGTTCCAATAAGCCTTGTACCCGTTGTATTCCTTCGGATTGTGCGAAGCTGTGATTATCACACCGCTTTGGCATCCAAGATGGCGTATTGCAAATGAAATCTCCGGAGTAGGGCGGCAGGAGTCGAACAGATATACCTTTATTCCGTTGGCAGAGAAAATGTCTGCTACTATTTCAGCAAATTTACGGCTGTTGTTGCGGACATCATGCCCTACGACAACCTTGATTTCCGGAAGGTCGGCAAATGCGACTTTCAGATAGTTTGATAACCCTTGTGTTGCTGCCCCTACGGTGTAGATGTTCATACGGTTGCTGCCTGCTCCCATAATGCCGCGCAATCCGCCTGTTCCGAATTCCAAATCCTTGTAGAAAGATTCGATGAGCTCGGTCTTGTCTTCGTTCTCAAGCATCGCTTTTACAGCGGCTCTTGTCTCTTCGTCGTATTCAGCACCAAGCCATTTGTTGGCTTTTTCTGTTACTTGTGCTAAAAGTTTGTCATCCATATATTAAGATTTTAAAATAATATTCTGCAAACAAAAATAACAACTAATTGTGTTTGATACAAATGGATAAGCTAATTTTAGTTTTCTTTATTGTTTTTGTCATTCAATTGTTTTTCTTCATCTCGCTTTTCTTTCTTCTTAAGAGAAAAATGTAGCAATATGATTATTATGAGCGACAATCCGAATACGGAGAAATAATATAGATAATCTCCTTTTAGGAGTATGTCTTTGCCAATGTATGCCATACACAGCAGATACACTAACAGAATGGCAGGCAGATATGTGGATTTTTTAATCTTGGTTTTCATCTTCTTGTTTAAATACTTTATAGTTGGACTCCTCTGGATTGAAATTGCCCAGTCTTAATTTCTTGTATATGCGTATGCATGCCCATGCGTCGATGGCGGCATAGCTTAATTGCGCATCGCTAAGTTCTTCCGCATCCCAATTGGAAAGTTGTTGGCTTTTGGTAATCCGTTCATCGAACAGGATTGCATATATCTTTTGTAGGCTTGTATTGCCAAAATTATATTCAGGTACGATTTTTTGCAAATCCACGAAACCTTTGGGTTGGAAGTTGTGGTCGTGCGACATAATGTTGAAATCGTCATGCAATGACAATCCTATTTTCAGAATCTTTTCTGATTCTATTATTTCTTTGAGAGGGGATATGTCGGAAATCTTTCTGATTCGGAATAAGAAGCATATATCTTCGGTTGCAATCTGTATGAGTGAGACGTGGATTGTCGCTCCTTTCCGGAAAGTAGGACGTGATTCGGTGTCGAATCCAAGTATGTCATATTTTTTCAGAATTGCTATTGCACGGCGCATTTCGGCGGTTGTGTTCACTACTTTGACACATCCGGGATATGTGACCTTCGGCAATTTTGCCAATTGCTCTTTGGATATGACTAATGAATATGTATAGCAGTCAGTCATTTATGTATGGTTTTATCGTCATTCATAATCAGGAATTCTGTGTCTGGGAGATTCTTTTTGATGAAGTTTTCCATATAATGGATGGTTTCGTTGGATATGATTTTGTCTTCATCAAAATAGTCATTATAAATGATGTATTTCATATTAATCTTTCTGTTTATGGCGGCTTCTATGGAAAGCAATGTGTGGTTGATTGAGCCTAATTGCCCGTTAGTGACTAACGCAAGCGGCAGATTACGGTCTTTTATGTAATCTATTGTGAGATATGATTCAGTTATGGGCACCATCAGGCCTCCGGCTCCTTCCATAAGGATTATGTCATATTTTTTGAACAGTTTTTCTTCTGATTTCAGTATCTTTGATAAGTCGATTGTGCATTTGTCGATCATTGCCGCGAGATGCGGTGATGCTGGATAGGTCATGATTATCGGTGCAGTCGTGAAATCCTTATCCTCCGGGAGAAGCGGCAGATGCATAAGTTTGCGGTGAATTTCGATGTCTTCAGAATATCCGTCATTACCAGTCTGTATCATTTTCAGGGTAATGGCGTTTTTGCCTTCGGCGTTAAGACGGTTTGCCAGCCAGCCGGTAGCATAGCTTTTACCGACATTAGTGCCTATTCCGCTAATGAATATCGTTTTTTTCATCTTTTTTATGTGCTATTATGTATATGGGGTTGAATGTAAGACTGTATTTGCCATTCTTACGTGGTAACAGTTCTTGCAGCCTCGTATATTTGTCCTTACTTATTTTTTGTGGTGTGGTTATTGCGTTTACGCCTGTATGTTTAAGGCATTTCAGAAGCTCTTTAGCTGAGTCGAATTCTGTCTGGAATTTGTCTTCCGACAATTCATCTATGATGAATCCTGCAATTTCGAGCATTTCTTTCCATTCCTCCAATGAGTGGTATCTCAGTGTTGAAGAAAAAGCCGGTCTTAATTCCTGATAATTGCACTTTCCGAATGATGATATTGAGATGTAACCGTTGTCGTCAAGGAGATTATATATGTTTCCCAGAAAAGTAGGAATGTTTTCCAACCATTGTATTGTAGAGGCGGATACGATATAAAAAGGCCTTTCTGATGGGAAAACAGATTCAGCGTCTCCTTTCAGGAATTCTGTTACTGGTGATATACCATCGAATCTTTCTTCAGGAATATCGGCTATGTCGTTGAGTATGAGTTTGGATGGGGCGAATGTTTTTGCATATTGTTTTGTAAGCGTCCCTGTGCCGCATCCTATCTCATATATGATCTTGCCGGTATGGAAGTCAATGCTTTTCCATTTGTTCAGTAGCTCTTCTGCAATCTTGGCTTGACCGTGTGCGTAAGAATCGTATGTGTGCATGCTTTTCCCGAAGCGGCATTTTACTAAATCCTTGTTGATTATGTTGGAGTTGATTATCTGGATGAAATTTCTCGGCAGATGATATTCCCCGTTGAGGATAATGTGTTTTGATATGTTGTTCCACGCTCTCGTTTGATTATCGGTCGGGAATATGTAATCTTTTTCTGAAATGTATGCCACGTCCCATTTATCAAATACTGGCTGATGCTGCGAGGATATTTCCTTCATCGCAATCATCTCGTTCCGTAGCGAATCAATCGTGCGTGCAGGGCGGTTTTCCATAAACCAGTTATGATTAATGTTGTTTCCGCACATACGTCGGATGAATTTTTTCAGCGATTCTTCTGACAATGTGTTCAATGTGGCGTCAAATATTTTGCAGGGAATACCGTATTCGTCGTCGATTGGAGAGATTGTCCCGTTGATGGCAATCGCTTTGAGCGGTTTGTTTTTTTGAGACATCATCCAATGCGCAGCGGCATATACACCAAATGACCACGCTACTACATAGTATCCCGAATATCCGCTAATATCGAAATCAGCATTGAAGTCGGAATAATCATACACAACCATGCAATCCTTTCCTAACTCGGAGAATATCTGGAATGGAGTGGCATCCATTCCCCATCCTGCAAAAAACAGTATGATGTGCCGGCTGTGGTTATTTTGTATTGATTGATGTTTCATATTATGTCTTTTATTTCAGCATACAACCTTTCTGCCTGTTCTTTGCGGAATTTGGCATTCAGGCTGAATCTGATTCGTTCTGTACCTTCTGGTACAGTAGGCTTCCTTATAGGCAATGCTATGTATCCGCGTTTCAATAGCTCTTTTGACAGAGCTACGGCTTTATTGCTGCTGCCTGTTATCAGTGGCACAATTTGCGAATGGCTGCGTATGTTGCCGTTATAGGCACTGAACTTTTCATTCAGGTATTCGCTTGTGTCGAGCAGTTGTTTGCGTTCTTTATCCATGCCTGTAAGCTTTTCGACTACAAATTTAGTCCATAGGCACGAAACAGGAGGCAGGGCAGTGGAAAAAATGAAACTTCTTGCTTTGTTTGTCAGAAATTTCTTTAGAGTGGCGGATGTTGCGGTGAATGCTCCTGTCGAAGCTGCTGCTTTGCCGAATGTGCCTATTATTATGTCGATTTGAGAAATCAAACCGGATTCTTCCGCTATTCCGAGTCCGTACTTGCCACGCACGCCGAATCCGTGGGCTTCGTCCACATAGAGTATGACATTTGGATATTCTTCTTTTAAGGCGACAAGGCTGTTTAGGTCGCAAATGTCGCCGTCCATACTGTAGATTGATTCTGCTACAACTATGATTCTGTCATATTCCGATGCTTTTTTTGACAGGATTGTTCTCAGATGAGTAATGTCGTTATGGCGGAATCGCAGAAAATCGCGGCGCGACAATGTTATGCCGTCAATGATGCTCGCATGCACTAATTTGTCGGCCACAATCAATGTGTTGCCTGCCGCTATTGCGGATATTGTGCCGGTATTGGCGTGATAACCGCTGTTGAACAGCAGGATTTCTTTTTTGTACAAATCCTTAAGCAGGCATTCCAATGCATCGTAGTCTTTCTGCTTTTGAGAAAGCAGCCTTGATGCTGACGATGACATATAGATGCCATTTTTATCACATTGGTTGTAGAATTCTTCAAAGAAACTGCGGTTTGAAGCGATGCTCATATAGTCGTTCGACGACAGGTCTATTAATTCTTCTGCCGGTTCTGACGGAATTTTCCGGAGATTGCCTTGCTGCTCTATTTGTTGCAGATATGTGGTGAAAAAGTCTTCTGTCATAGCTGCTTCACGATTAGCAGAAGTTTCTGTATCAGGAATTTTAGTTCTTCATCGGAAATTATGAACGGTGGCATTATATAGACGAGTTTTCCGAACGGACGTACCCAAATGCCTTCTTTGACACACAATTTTTGGAATTCTCCGACATCGACCGGCTTTTTCATCTCTATCACACCGATTGCTCCCAACACCCTTACGTCGGCTACGTTTTCGTAAGTGGCGGCTTCCGTTATATATTGCTTTATGACGGATTCAATGTGGAGCACTTTCTTTTGCCAGTCCGATTCAAGCAGCAGCTTTACAGAGGCGATGGCTATGGCGCATGCCAATGGGTTGCCCATGAATGTGGGACCGTGCATCATCACTCCTGCCGCACCGCGTGATATGGTGTCGGCCACTTCTTTTGTCGTGGCTACCGCGCTCATTGTCAGGTAGCCTCCTGTCAATGCCTTGCCTATGCACATTATGTCGGGCATCACTCCGGCATGCTGCCAAGCAAACAGTTTGCCTGTCCGTCCGAATCCTGTGGCTATCTCGTCGAATATCAGATACAGTCCGTAGCGGTAGCATAGTTCACGCGCCTTTTTCAAATAATTCGGATGGTAGAATCTCATTCCTCCTGCGCCTTGCACTACCGGTTCGAGAATGAGACCGGCAAGCTCGTCGGAATGGTTCTTGATTATGCCTTCCAGTTCATCGGTACACGATTCGTCCCATTCGTCATAAAAGCGGCATGATGGTGCCGGCGCGAAAAATTGCGGTGTCAATGCGGAGGCGAAAAGGCTGTGCATACCGGTTACCGGATCGCATACCGACATGGCATTCCACGTGTCGCCGTGGTAGCCGGAGCGTATCGTCACGAATTTACTTTTCTTACTGTTGCCGGTACGGCTTATCGATGCCTGTATTGCCATTTTCATAGCCACTTCCACTGCTACTGAGCCTGAGTCGGCATAGAATATGTTGTTCATATTCGAGGGCAGAATCGAAAGCAGCAATTTGCCGAGGTCTATTGCCGGCTGGTGGGTGAATCCGCCGAACATAATGTGCGACATTTTGTGCAACTGCTTTTCTGCCGCATCGTTGAGTATAGGATTGTTATAGCCGTGGACGGCAGCCCACCACGACGACATTCCGTCGATTAATTCTGTGCCGTCTTCCAGTTTTATTCTCACGCCCGATGCGGATTCCACTTTATAGGTCGGTAACGGGTCGATTGTGGATGTATATGGATGCCAAAGATGGTCTTTGTCGAAATTGTCTGTCATTTTGTTAAAAATCAATTAATGTACAAAAGTAGCAAATTTTGTCGTGATTGATTATTAACTTTGGGGTGCAAAAATAAGCGATAGATGAAAATTAGCATATTATGTGGTCTGTTGATGGCGTTTGTTCTGTCGGGATGTTTTACCGGTATAGAAAACACCGGGCGCATCACGGAGAAAGATGTCTCGCGAGTGAGAGCCGATAAGAAATCGCCTGAAGAAATATTTTTTGACACTGTACACCCTGCCGACTTCCAGCATTGGCGGCCGGGCAAGCTGTTCTATGTCAATGATGACAACATTCGTCTGATTTTCAATCCGTCTTCTTTATATGATGTTGGCTCTTTACAATTGAAAGGCGACACCTTGAAATATGGAGGATATAAATTCATACGAAATATCGACAATTCGGAGGATGTGGTCATTTCATTATCAGATTCGGTCAACACATATTATTATAATACCGGCAAGACAATCGATGAAGTGGAGGCGCAGAAATCGGAATATATAGTGCCTTTTCTGACGGATTTGGACTATGTTGCGCGAATACGTGATATGCTTGTGGGAAAGACGCTTTATATAAAGACATCGCTTTGGTTGGATTCCGAAAGGAACAATATCGACGGTCTGCATTATGTGCCGGTCGTGATTACCAATGTATCGCCGGGCGATGTGGTTTATCCGTTTTTCGTAGAGTTTGAGTGCGATGGGAGGAAAGCGGCGGTGTATATGTCGTCGCAGATTTCCTCTATAAAGAATATGACTTTCGACAAACTGTTTTCTTTCACTGATTTGCGAAAGAATTACAGTCAAATAACGGATGCCAATTGGGAGAGGATAACACGTGGCGATGTGGCGGTTTCGATGACGAAGGATGAATGCCAGCTGTCGCTCGGTTCGCCACGCTCGATAGAGCGTGTGCCTACACACGGTGGGCTTTATGAGCGTTGGAGCTACGACAATGGCGTGTATCTGATATTTGAGAACGGCTTGTTGACACGGTATAGGAAATAGGGGGCAGATATGGAAATAGAGTTTTTAGGTACTGGCACATCGACCGGAGTGCCGCAGATTGGTTGCGATTGCGAAGTGTGCCGTTCGGCGGATCCGCATGACAAGCGCCTGCGCTCGTCCGCCATTGTGCGCGTCGGAGGAGTTGCGTTGCTGATTGACTGCGGTCCGGATTTCCGCCAGCAGATATTGCGCGCTTCTGATAAAAGGATTGACGCTTTGCTGCTTACTCATATCCATTTCGATCATATTGGAGGAATAGAGGATTTACGTCCTTATTGTCTTGCCACGCCTTTAGACATTTATGCGCAGCCGCGTGTGCTCGACGGATTGAAAGCGCGTGTATCGTATTGTTTCGGTGACCATAAGTATCCGGGAATACCCCGATTTGAATTGCATCCGTTGGACGGTAGCGCATTTATGGTGAAGGGTGTGGAAGTAAAACCCTTGACTGTGATGCATTACAAACTGCCGGTATTCGGCTACAGGATAGGGCGTATGGCATATATCACAGATGCCAATGCTATCCCTGAGGATACTTTCAATCAGTTGGAAGGTGTGGAATATCTGATAATCAACGCTCTGCGTTTCGACTCTCATTTGTCGCATTTCTCGCTCTCCGAGTCGTTGACAGCGATTGAGCGCATAAAGCCACGACAGGCGTGGCTTATTCATATGAGCCACGGAATAGGGTTGCACGCTTCCACATCGAAGCTCCTCCCTCCCAATGTCACTCTCGCCTACGATACACAAATCATCCATCTTCCGGATTGAAAATTCGTTACTTTTACTTGAAAAGATTCTTTTTTAAACAGAATATGCTAACTTTGCATTTAGTATAAACGATTAAAATTTCACATATAAGAAACAGACAGTAATTCTTTAAAAGACATATTATTAACTTGAAGCATTAGCTATTATTTCGCGTTCAACAAAGTCTACCAAACAAAAATGAACCACAGGAATAATACTAAGGAATGGTGCATCCAATTTCCACAAATACCGATATGGTTAATGCTCGCGCTGTATGGCGTGGGCGACTTGTCGTATTTGTGGGGGTTTGGTAGACACCTGTTGAACGGATGAGAAGCCCGCGCTTCTTGTATCCGTTTAAGTGATTGATAGTCGATGCTCGCAACTATCAATCAAAATGGCAAATAAGAGGCTTAATGCCGCAAAGTCGGCAAAGAAAGACGAGTTTTACACGCAACTCGCCGACATCGAGCGGGAGCTGCAGCATTATTGGCAGCATTTCAGGGGGAAGACTGTGCTTTGCAATTGCGACGACCCTTACGAAAGCAATTTCTTCAAATATTTTGCTTTGCGTTTCAATCAATTGGGATTGAAGAAATTGATATGCACGTGCTATAACGGGTCACCTGTGCAGGGCAACGAATTGATTATTCGTTTTGAAGAATTTGACGAAGAGCCGAAAAAGGTTGCCTATAAAGTCGAGATAACGGAAGTTTGCGATATGAATGGCGACGGTGCTGTCGATCTTTCAGATGTGCGCTATCTGCTGCAAAACGATAAGAATGTGCTTTCAATATTGCAAACCGGTGATTTCCGTTCTGGAGAGTGCATTGAGCTGTTGAAAGAAGCCGATATAGTGGTTACAAATCCGCCGTTCTCTCTTTTTCGTGAATTTATAGGGCAGCTGATGAAATATCAGAAAAGTTTTTTGATAATTGGGAATGTGAATGCAATAACTTATAAGGAGATTTTCCCATTAATTAAGACGAATAAATTATGGTTGGGACCAAGCATAACAAGTGGAGACAGAAAGTTCAATGTTCCTGATGACTATTCATTAAATGCTGCGGGATGCGGAATTGATGAAAATGGAAGAAAATTTATAAGAGTAAAAGGTGTTCGTTGGTTTACAAATCTTGATCATCAAAAGCGGCATGAAGAATTGGATTTAGTCTGCCATTATTCTCTTGAAGAATATCCGAAATATGATAATTATGATGCGATAGAGGTTAGCAAAACGGCGAACATACCATTCGATTATGATGGGGTGATGGGCGTACCTATCACTTTTCTTGATAAATATAACCCTTCTCAGTTTGAAATAATAAAGTTTAGAAAAGGAAATGATGATAAAGACTTGGCTATTAATGGAAAATGTCCATATTTTAGAATTTTAATCCGAAATAAAAATCCGAGAAAGCTATGATGACGATAAAACAGATTGAAGTGACTGTGGGCGATGTATTCCGCGGTTACGTGAACAATGATGAGCAAGGAGTGCGCGGATATGACGGCAAATTGGACATCCGTCCGCCTTATCAGCGTGAGTTCATTTACAATGAGAATGAGCAGCGGGCTGTTATTGATACAGTGCTGAAAGGCTACCCGCTTAATGTGATGTATTGGGTGAAGCGCGGTGATGATGCCGAGTGCCCGTATGAGGTGATGGACGGGCAGCAGCGCACGCTTTCATTATGCGAATATGTAAAGGGGCATTTCAGTTATGAGTTCAAGAATTTTTTCAATCTTACGCCCGACATCAAAAAGAAGATTCTTGACTACCGTCTGACCGTATATGTCTGTGAGGGCGAGCCGTTGGAAAAGCTGGAATGGTTCAAGACCATCAATATTGCCGGCAAGCCACTGAATGAGCAGGAAATAAACAATGCCGTTTATGCCGGACCTTTTGTATCAGACGCGAAACGGCACTTCTCAAAATCAAATTGTGGGGCATACAGATTGGGGAAGGATTTGGTAAATGGCACTCCGATAAGGCAGGACTTCTTGAAAAAGGCATTGGAATGGATGGCCGAGCACGAGACCCGTGAAGGGAAACGGCAGACAGTGGTAGGGTATATGGCTAAACATCAGCACGATCCTAACGCCAACAACTTGTGGACATATTTCCAGAACGTGCTAAACTGGGCGATAACGAATTTCGATATGAAGCGCTTCAAGAAGATTATGAAAGGCTTGGATTGGGCTTTGCTATATGACAATTTCCACGACCGGACTCTTGACACGGCAGATTTGGCTAAACGTATATCCTCGCTTATGCGCGACAGCGAGATTCAGAGGCAGCAGGGAATAATACCATACGTCTTGACAGGAGACGAGCATTATCTTGACTTGAGGGCTTTCCCTGAAGATATAAAGCTTGCGGTTTGGGAAAAGCAGAGTCATATTTGTCCTCTATGTGGTAAGGAATTTGACTATGAGTTTATGGAGGGTGACCATATTACGCCGTGGTGCGATGGCGGCAGGACGGTAATTGAAAATTGCCAGATGCTTTGCAAGGAATGCAACCGGCGGAAATCGGGCAAATGAAAATTGAATCGGGCTAATTCCGACGGGTTTTGCGGTTTGGTGGATTTGCAGTAATTTTGTGCTGAAATTTTGGAATATGAAGAATATACGTAATTTTTGCATCATAGCGCATATCGACCACGGGAAGAGCACGCTTGCCGACCGTCTTTTGGAATATACCAACACCGTATCGGGCAAGGACTTGCAGGATCAGGTACTCGATGATATGGATTTGGAGCGTGAACGTGGAATAACAATCAAGAGCCACGCCATCCAGATGACCTACCAGCATGACGGCGAGACTTTCATCCTTAATCTTATCGATACTCCGGGACACGTTGACTTCTCCTATGAGGTGTCGCGCAGTATCGCTGCTTGTGAGGGCGCTTTGCTTATAGTGGACGCTTCGCAGGGCATACAGGCGCAGACTATATCCAATCTGTATATGGCTATCGACAATGATTTGGAAATCATACCGGTTGTCAACAAGGTGGATCTCGACAGCGCAAAGCCAGAAGAAGTGGAAGACCAGATTGTGGATTTGCTCGGATGCAAGCACGAGGACATAATCCGCGCGAGCGGCAAGACCGGAGTCGGCGTGCCTGAAATATTGGAGGCGATTGTAAATCGCATTCCGGCACCGTCGGGCAATCCTGAAAAGCCGTTGCAGGCATTGATTTTCGATTCGGTGTTCAATCCTTTCCGTGGAATCATAGCATATTTCAAGATTGTGAACGGGTCAATCCGTAAAGGCGATTTCGTTAAGTTTGTAAATACTGAAAAGCAGTATTATGCGGAGGAAATCGGTGTGCTTAAATTGAATCTTTCTCCACGCGACGAATTGTCTGCCGGTAATGTGGGTTATATCATATCAGGCATAAAGACTTCTAAAGAGGTGAAGGTCGGTGATACCATCACCCACGTGTCTAATCCTTGCGAGTCGGCGATAGAAGGTTTCCAAGAGGTGAAGCCGATGGTGTTTGCCGGTGTGTATCCTATAGAGACGGAAGATTTTGAGAACTTGCGCAGCTCATTGGAGAAATTACAGTTGAACGACGCTTCCCTGACATTCCAACCGGAATCGTCGGCGGCGTTGGGATTCGGTTTCCGTTGCGGATTCCTCGGCTTGCTGCATATGGAAATCATTCAGGAGCGTTTGGCCCGGGAGTTCAATATGGATGTGATAACCACCGTCCCCAACGTTTCCTATAAGGTCTATGACAAAAAAGGCAATGTGGCGGAAGTGCATAATCCGTCGGGATTGCCCGATCCTACGTTGATAGAGCATATAGAAGAGCCGTATATACGTGCTTCTATAATTTCCACAGCCGATTTCATAGGACCGATTATGACACTTTGTCTTGGTAAGCGTGGTGAATTGGTGAAGCAGGAATTCATTTCCGGCAATCGTGTGGAATTGGTTTTCGACATACCGTTGGGTGAGATTGTGATTGATTTCTACGACAAGTTGAAGAGCATTTCAAAAGGTTATGCTTCGTTTGACTATCATATACACGATTTCCGTGAGTCGAAACTCGTGAAATTGGACATATTGCTTAACGGTGAATCGGTTGACGCCTTAAGTACGCTTACTCACGTTGACAATGCCGTGACTTTCGGTCGTCGTATGTGCGAGAAGCTGAAAGACCTGATTCCTCGTCAGCAATTCGATATTGCCATTCAGGCTGCCATCGGTGCTAAAATCATTGCACGCGAAACAGTCAAGGCCGTGCGTAAGGATGTGACGGCGAAATGCTATGGCGGTGATATCAGCCGTAAGCGCAAATTGCTCGAGAAGCAGAAACAAGGTAAGAAGCGCATGAAGCAAATCGGCTCGGTGGAAGTGCCGCAAAAGGCGTTCCTTGCCGTGCTGAAGCTGGATTGACGCTGGAATATATGTCCGGAATACTTATTTATAGGTAGCCGGATTGTGCAATTTACCGAGAAAAGGTGATTGCGGGGAATATCGGTAGTACGTAATTTTGCATCGTAAGGATTTAATTAATTTGTTAATCATAATTGCGTAACCGATTTAAGGCAAAGACGCTCTCCGAAGTGATTTCGGGGAGCGTCTGTTTCATTATTCCAATTCATCTACTGTGATTCCGGCGCCACCGAACTGCACATGTTCGTCGCGGAATGACTTTACTCCTTTCACGGCGTTAAGATATTCACGGATACGTTGGCGCAGTATCCCGAATCCTGTTCCATGCAGGATTCGTACTTGTTTGATATTGAATTGGATTGCGTCATCAATGAAATATGAAACAGCTTGCAATGCCTCGTCTGCACGCATGCCTCGGACATCGATTTCCTGCTTGAAATTGAGCTGTCGAGAACGGACTTCTTCCGATACGGTTGCCGAAACGGAATTTTTTGTGGTGGCGGCAGTCGCTTTTCTTATAGTATGCT
>JADIMC010000075.1 GCA_017694955.1 Candidatus Limisoma faecipullorum | reverse complement strand
ATATGAGCAAATGCTTCATTGCCACACATCTATTCATTAACACAATTAAGCACTACCGCCGCATCAGCATTTCCCGACAAGCGTCTGAACATCGGCATATACCGCTTGCGCAACTGACCGCTACGTACTACAAGAAGCAACTTTTCGCAAAGATCAGCAACACGTTCAGAAGAGCTGCTGCCATCCATCGACGGCAACACCACCAAAACATAATCATAACGGCCCTTCAACTCTGCCAGTAATTTTGAGAACCGGGCAGAAATCAACGCATCCTGAATAAATTCGCGGCCCATCACTGCCACATCCACATTCTCACAAATGTCACTTTTTCCCAGGATATCACTTGCAGACATATTTGAATCACCCACATAATCAACAACCCCTGACGAAGGATTCACGCCAAGCGTTATCGAAGTCTTGCGTTCTGATGTAAGGTCAAGCAATGCGACTCTATGGCTCGACAACGACAATGATTTGGCAAGATTGCTGGCTATGAAGCTTTTCCCTTCACCACCCTGCAATGAAGATATTGCTATCGTTTTTTCTGTTCTTTCCAACAGACAGTTGCGCAATCTCCTTATATCCTCGGCCTCCTTACTGTCTTCCGTGAAATCTATCACAGCATCACCCGCTTTCCCTACTTCCGCAACGACAGGCAATCCTGCATAACGGTCGATATCTGCGCTCAATATCAGTTTCTTTGCTGTCAAAGCGCGATACACGCACCAGCAAGTAGGCAACAACAATGCCAAGACCAAAGCCAACCCGAACACAACAATCTTGCTCGGAGCAACAGGCTCCACATCACGGTAAGCATAATCCACCATTCTACCCATAGGCGTTACGGCTCCGATTTTCAACAAACTGCTTTCACGCTGTTCTATCAAGAACATATACAGGCTATTTTTTATTTCCCGGTCACGTGTCAAATTGACATACTCGCGCTCGAATGAAGGAAGCGACCGCATCCGGCCTGCATACTTCCCGTTCTCGTCAGAATAATCACGAAATGCTATTTCCGCACTTTCCCTTGCCTTCTTGATTGTCTCCATGACACCGGCGCGCATAGCATCGATTTGCGCATTCAGTATCTGCAATGACTTATTATCCTTCTTTGCCGACATATCAAGACGCATACGCTGCAAAACGAGGTCATTGTAATCACCAATCGACTTTGCCGCACTTTCATATTCCACTCCGCTCGTAACCGGAATCAAAGAATATTGATTTGCCGGATCCTGCAAGAAATCCTCAATCATATCGAAAATGGCAAGCTGCGTCTGATGCTGTACAACCATCTGGTTATTCATCGTGACCTGCTCAAGAAGCACCTTTGCCTCGGTTTCCAAATCCGTAAGATTGTTACCAGTCTTGAATTCTTCAAGTTTCTTTTCCGATTCATACAACTGCCCTGTAAGTGTAGCCAGACGCTCGTCAAGAAACTTCAGCTCACGGCTTGTCTTGTCAACATTCTCATCAATACGACGCTCATTATACAGACCGAACAGCGTATTAAGCACATCAAGTCCTCGCTGCGTATCATTATCTTCAAGCGCACAAGATATTCCGTTCGACTGTTTCGACGCCGGACCTATCGACAATTCCGCAAGATATTTCTCCGTAATCCAGTCATAACTTGACAATGCTATCTTGATTTCACGCTTCTCACCTTTCTTGAACAACGATGTCTTATCGATGACAAATGTCCCGCCCGTAGGCAACGCCACTGTTATCGGAAGCTTACAGTTTTTCTCATTGAATACAGTTGTAAACCGTCCTTGTTTCACCTTGACATCCACAAGACCGTCAGGCTTGATTTTAATTGTGAACGAAGCGCCGGTTGACAAAGTATCGAAAACAGCCTCCGGCGCAAGTACATCGACAGGCGATTTCTTATATAATGGCAGATTCTTCACGCCATCGCATTCCACATAAGTGAGATTCAATCCCAACGACTTGACCATATCGCGCACAAGGCTATGCGAGGATATGACAAGCAACTCATCGTCAACAGAACCTGCTGAAAACGACCCTATCGAGAAATTACGCATCATAGCCATCATTCCGGAAGAGCCACCGCCGCCGTCACCTTGCTCGACAAGCATGTTGGCATGAAACAAATAAACCGGATTCTTCTTATAAACATAAAAAGCGCCGACTCCGACAAAAAGCACAAAAGCTATCACATAGTAAAGCCAATGCTTCCTGATTTCATAAACCGTTCTTCTGATGTCGATTGTTCCACTGTCATTCTTTTCCATATGTCAATATCTCTTTATTTTTAAACCTACTTTTCTCCACACCGTCAAACCATCGGCAAGCGGAGATTTAAGTGCCTCGTCAGCACGTTTATTGTCAATATATTTAACTTTTGCCAATATCATTCCAAGCACTGCAAACAAATTCTCGCCAATAGAATTAACCGGTCCCGTAGAAGCCACCGCATCTATGCCTAAAGAAACTAGCACAAGCAAACCCGCCACAAATGGGATTATTCCATACAACCGGTGTACCAGCTTAAGCCGTTTGCAGAACCATAGCACACAAGCCACAAGCGTCAAGATTCCGACAAGTCCAAACTGTGCAAGTTCCGGATAAAACGTATCAGCTATGAAAGCTGGATATTCTTCCGACAACCCCCAGATTTTGTTAATGCCGTATTCATGGTACAATGCCGAATAATTATAATCCGGCGACGAGCAATATGAAGCAAAAGAAGCCAAACCGGAGCCAAGCCACAAATGGTCGGCAAATACCAATATCGAGAAATAGTACATCGCCGGACGCGCCATCATCATTCCCAAAGATTCAACATCATCCGCTGTAGCCATAGCATCTTCCAGCACACCGGCGCCACCAGCGACAAAATAAAAGCTTATCTTCTCCCACGCGACAAATATCACACCACAAATCAACAGCAAAATCAGCAACATATTCTTAAACGAAATATGCGCTATTATTTTGGGCTTATACATCAACAGCATAAACAAGAAAACAACCGCTATTCCATAATATTTTGACCGCGTGCATTGCAATCCAAGCAATATCAGCATCAAAACGCATACAATATCATTCTTATGATTCCTCTCACTATCATTCGCCATCAACATAAGCCAAATAATAGCACCACCAATATAAATATTGCCAAAATAATACACATGGAACAGCATATCGTGGAAATATGGCGAATAAAAAACAATGACACCAGCAATAGCCATAATCACAATCACAGACTTGATTATGAAACGCTGTTTTGCAGTAAATTCAGGCGCTATGGCATATGCGACAGAAAATGCTATGACAGGTTTCAAATGCGTCCAAAAATCCATAGTGATTGCCTTGAATATGTTATAGTGACAAAACCCAAGAGAATACACATAATAAAAGAACAAAACTCCGCCGGCTACAAACAAAGTCTTATACTTTTTCCAATCCCTGTTGTACAAAACATCCACAGCACCGAGCATAAACATCAAAAGGAGTGCCAACTCATCAAGAGAAGTAAACAATGCAGGTGCAAAAAACAAGCTCAGGACAAGCAACAAATACAAATAAAAATATGCTTTCGACAGGCTTACCATACCACTACAAAACGGCGGCCATCACTTGTTAATGAACAACGATATCATCAAAGAAGCTATCACAGAAACAGCACTGATAACTGCCGAAACGATGGAAATCTTGAACGAGTTGTTCTGATTGTATTCCGCATTGACTACACGGACTGCATTAGGTTCTACATACACCACATCGTTTTGCCGGAGATAGAAATACGGCGAATTCACCGAATTCGCGTCACGAAGATCAAGACGGTGGAATGTTCGTTCTCCGTTTTCCTCACGTATAACCATCACATTTTCCCTCATTCCGTACATAGTCATATCGCCGGCACCTGCAAGAGCGTCAAGCACAGTGTAACGTTCTGTTTTCACAGTCTGCACTCCGGGATTCTTCACTTCACCAAGCACATTAACCCGGAAGCTTGCCAATTCAACCCTCACAATCGGATCCTGCACATGCTCGGCCACCTTTTCTCTTAGCAAAGCCGTAGCCTCCAGAGTTGACAATCCGGCAACTTTCAGCGCTCCGATAACCGGCACTATGATTTCCCCGTTCTTATCAACCGTATATAAAGAATACTCTTCCGTCAATGTAGTTGACTGATTCATATATTGCGAACCGTCAGTCGTAGTATATCGTGTCTCTCCTACCCGGAAAGCCTCTGTCGCCTCAGGCACAACCGAAGAAATAAGCACTTTCAACTGGTCTGCAGGAACTATCTTCAAAGCATAATCCATATTATAAATCGAAGACTGTATGGAGTCAGCATTACGAAAATAAGCCATTGTCTTGCTTGACTTACAAGAGACAAGTGACAGACAGACCATTAATAATGCGATAAGTGGTAAATTGTATTTCTTCATTTTTTTCATTTCATTTAAATGACAACGGATAAATAGCCCGATTATTGTGCCTATAGGCTATTTTGCGGACAAAGTTAAAAATAATAGTCGAAAAAGAAGTACCTTTGTATTTGTTAAATCATTCTACGCATATGCAATCCACAGAATCATTATACCTCATAACTGCAATCGCGACTTTTTGCTTCATCATTGCAGGAATACAGACAATCTACATACTACGCCGCAAGTTTTCATTAAAGCGTCAAATAAAAGAGTGCCAGAACGACTTCCAGCCACCACAACCAATTTCCGTGATTGTATTCACCGACAAGACAAACTCTTGCTTCCTCGAGCAGTCGATACCGGCCATTATGGAACAGAGCCATCATGATTTTGAAGTAATTGTGATAAATTCCGACTCATTTGCCACAACCGACGACATCCTGACCCGTCTATCAATCAAATACCCTTCCATACGAACCACTTTCATACCCGACACAAGTTGTAACGTGTCAATAAGGAAACTGTCGGCAACACTTGGCATAAAGGCAGCCTCAAATGAATTAATACTGATGACCGATGCCGACTGCGTCCCTAAAAGCAAAGAATGGCTGACACGAATGTCGCAGAAATTCGACGGCACGACAGGAGCCGTTATCGGCTATTGCCATAACGGGCACGACAACACATCAGGTCACAGATACCGTGAATTCGACACTGTGATGACCGACTCACAATATCTCGCATCCGCCATCCGTGGACACGCCTTCAGAGGCGACCGCCGTAATCTGGCACTGCGCAAAAGCGCGTTTTTCGACAACAAAGGATATTCACGGACAATGAACCTTAAATATGGTGACGACGACATATTTCTCAATGAGATAAAGCGATTCTCAAAAATCAAAGTGGAATTATCCGAAGAAAGCATCCTGGAATCAAAATATCCCATTCCTGCAAACTTTTACATCTCCGACAAATTGCACAGAATGTTCACCATTGGCAAGATAAACCCGAAAGCGATTATAGCAAGCCGCACTATGACCTTGCTACGCTTCTTTTACTTGTTATCCCTCGCTTGTCTGATATGCGCAGGTATTTTGTTTCTGCTACAAAATACCGACGAATGGATACTTCCGGCTATATTGACAGGATATTCAGTTATTATTTACCTCACAGAAGCCATAATCCATATATTGTCATACCGCTCAATTGCAAAAATGCTGCAAGCCCCGAAACTGTTTTTCACCATACCCATATTCAGAGTTTGGCGACCAATAGCGAATCTGCGATTCCGCTCGCTTGCATCACGTTCAGACAACTACACCTGGGAATAAAAACTATTTGAAAATTTTCAGCCAACCCTTCGTCCAAAGACGGATAAGGAAAATCACACCACGGAAACACAGCTCTACGCACATAGCAATCCACACCCCGCGCAATCCCATAAACGGGGCAAGGTAAGCGGCAAGCGACAAACGCACGGCCCATATGCTAACAAGATTCATCAAGCTCGGCACAAGAGTATAGCCGGCGCCGACGAATGCCCCATAAGCCACTATAGAAGCCGCAAACATAGGCTCTGCAAACGCTTCTATCCGCAACGACATCACCCCCAATTCGCGTATTTCTTCCACTGGCGTCATCACACCGATAATCTCAGGAGCAAACACATACATTATTATGCCCATCAGCCCCATTACGGCAATACCCATCAAGACCGTAATATTGGCAAAACGCAGACACAGACGCTTTCTCCTTGCGCCGACACTTTGCCCTACCAATGTGGTGGCAGCATCAGCAATACCATAGCCTGGCATATAGCATAAGCTCTCAGCCGTAATAGCAAATGAATTCGCGGCAATGGCAAACACACCCAAAGGGGCAACTATCACCGTTGTCATTATTTGCGCGCCACAAATCACGGCGTGCTCCAAAGCCAACGGAGTGCTAATCCGCACAGCCTCCCTGACAACTTCCCTACGAGGAGTGAAACTGCCTTTTTCCCCTGTTAATTTCAATTCCGGAGATTTTCGGCACAAGAACCATATCATTGCCACCGCAACAACAATCTCTGCAAAGCCGGTCCCCAATGCCGCGCCTACGACACCCAATCCTGCTCCGGGCATTTCAAACGAAAGACCCGCCACCTCTATATCCCGTGTCGGAAATATAAGGAAATAATTGAATATCACATCCAGCACGCACATAAGAACATTCAACATACTCGGTACTTTCATATTCCCGCTACAACGGAGCATACCACCCGACAACTGAATCATTAGCAGAACAGGAAGGAACAATGAAAATATCATGAAATAATGTGTTGCTCCTGGGTTGATTTCATCAGAGCCTCCAAGCATTTCAGGGAGCCTCAGGCTTACACCAGACCCCAACAATGCCATAAATATGCCGAAAAAGGCTGCCGCAACAAATGATTGCCGTAACACGACACGGGCTTTTCTAAAATCATTCGCGCCAACCAAATGTGCCACCTGGACTGTAAAACCGATTGCAACCGCGCTGCACAGTCCTGACATCAACCATGTTGACGTAGAAACAAGCCCTATCGAAGCTGAAGCGTCAGCACCTACACTCCCGACCATCGCCGCATCGATATATTGCATGGCTATCGAAGAAAATTGCGCCACTATGGCAGGGATACTCAACTGCACGACAAGCGACAATTGCTGGCGCAACGTCATCTCTTTTCCGTCACGTATCATCCGCAACAAGCGGTCAACTTTCGCATTAAGAGCTCCTGTCGCCATTACGATGCAAAATTACGCCGGTACGACATATAATCATAACGCAATTACTGATTTTGTTACCACGATTCCTGAATACAGCCTACCTGCGTGAGCGTAAGGAATAAGTGCGCGAACGGAGCATCTTCCCGAATTCTGCCTCAGTCTTATACCCTCGCTGCTCTTCCGGTGTTATTATATCGCCTATGGATATATGGTATGTGGTATCATGATGAGCGAAGACTTCTCCCGGAAGGCGAAGTGTGCGCAATTGCCAGCTAATCACACCAAGAATATTGAACCATATGCTGTTATGTCCATGGAAATACACTGGCACCACTGGCACATTAAGCTGCTTTATCAACCGTATTATTGATGGTTGCCATTCCCTGTCCTCGATACGCAATCGCCAATTAAGCTTCGACATGGCACCGGCAGGAAAAAAGCCGAGCGGATGTCCGTTCTTAACATGCAGCATGGCTTCTTTTATCCCCTTCATCGTAGCGAGACGCTTTTTCGGGTCATTTGATGCCATAGGGTCAACAGCGATGAAATTAGGACGCATGCCACGTATGGCATTCAGAATCATATTCACCATCACTTTATAGTCCGGACGGCGTGAAGCCATTATGTCAATAAGCATGATTCCGTCCAATGCTCCAAACGGATGATTTGAAACAGTAATGAACGCTCCATCAGGAAGACGGTCAAGCACGGAGGCATTGTCTATGCGCTCGGTAATTCTGAAATCATCAAGCAGCCCTCTCACAAAAGCCGCACCCGGAGTATCCAAATTCCGATGATGGAGATAATTGACATCATCCATCTTTAGCCATTTCATTATCAGTCCCACAAGATGTGGACGCCCGTCGAAAAAAGGCACCACCTTACGGAAATCAGAATAGTCGAGCACCGTGCGTTTTTTAGAGTCATCAGAGCCGTCATATTCAGGTGCCTTGCCAAGAATATGTCCTTTACTGTCAAGAGCGGGACCCGAACGATGAGGATTTTCCGCAGAAGGAGTAGCCGGGGCTTCTTTCCACCCCACAATCAATTCATCCGGTTCTATATAATGCTTCATTACTTTGTTTCTTTACACAAAATTACTCATTCGATGGCAAATGCCAAAGAACAGATGACTTTACTTTGATGAAACCACTTTCTGATAAACCGACATTGTCTGCACCGCTATATTGTCCCAGTCATAATTCGACAAGTCATAAGTCCTGCCTACACGGTTTTCTGAAAGTTTCGCAGACAAGGAATCGGCAAGTGACTGGATATCCCTGCATCTGAAAAAATCTTTTTCCTCAAGTTCAGGCAACTTATTCGCCGGAATGTCACTGACAAGTACATCCAAATCATAGCTCATCGCCTCAAGAAGGGATATGGGCAATCCTTCATGGGTGGAAGGAAGCACGAACAATGCAGCATTAGTCATTATCTGGTTAAGCCGTTCCCCCTTTATGAATCCGGTAAGCACCACACCGTTCCCAGCAGCCTGGCGCTTCAATGCTTCCGAATATGCATCAGGATGATCGGCATCGCCTGCTATCACAAGCTTGTATCCATCGTGCCTTGATTTCTGAAAAGCATCAATAAGCTGGTCAAAACATTTCTCTTTTACAAATCTGCCCAAAGCCAGGACATACTTGCCTTTTTCCAATCCAAGATGCTCGATATAGTCAATGTTCTTAGACTTCTCGGGCCTGTCAACGCCATTGAATATAAGATTCGAGTCTCGATGGTATTTGCTTCTCACTATTTCCCTTATAACGTTGGAAATAACAATCACCTCATTGCTGTATTTCACACCATTACGTTCACCGGCATGCAACATCGCCTTCGCAAGCTTTCCCCACTTCTGGCGGTCATAGTCAGGACCGTGATGTGTCATCACCACCCGCAATCCAAGCAACCGTGCAAAAGGTACTACGAATGAAGGGCCGATGGCATGCACATGCAATATGTCGGCTTTCATCCTTCTTGCTGCAATAACAGCAAGAAACGTATGAACAATGGCTTCAAAACTTTTTTTTCGTGGCGCGAAAATATCTTTAAGCCTTACACCTTTGTAATCTTTAACCGAATTTTCAGATGTCACATAGCACGAACGGCGGATTATAGTCACATCATTACCCATTGCTGCAATACGCGGAAAAAGATTCTCACAATGAGTTTCCACACCGCCCTGTATCAATGGAATACCTCTCGTACCTGTAACTACTATTTTCATGGTAACGCAAATTCAGAATTTATCACGTAAATCACCTTGACAAGGGTCTTGACCGACATCATACCATTTTTTATCAAGACAAGCAGACTTGCCCTGCATACTGCGCAGTTTATTGCGCAACGCCCATTGCATAGGATAACGTACATATTTATGCATTACTGGCGATGCCGTGCCGACCATCCAGCAATTCTTCGGACATTTCCTGACCATTGAGCGCACACGGTCCGCTTGCTCACTATGCCATATCTCCATAAAATCAGAGGCATTACGTATATTGCCCATTGATTCCTTCCAATACTTTTCCTCCAATCCGTTGCAAGGATACACTTCTCCATACGGATCGATAAAGAAATTCATCGTGCCGGCTTCACAAGGAAGCATCCTTCTGTTGCCCTCTATGTAATTTATGAGTCCCATATTGAAAAAGGCCCTGAACCATGACTTCGGATGAGACTCCTTAAGCTGCATATTTATAAGAGTCTCAAAATCAGAGCAGACCTCCTCCTTATTGGTAACGACATTATCATTTTTATGGAAATAATAAGAATTGTGGAATGAAGCCGTTGCAAATTCCATCCCCAGTTCCTTCGATAGACGGTACAAGGAAATCATATCTTTCGAATTATTATTCGACACCGTACATCCGAAACCAATATCCTTCAGACCCATTTCACGTAGTCGCAGCAACGTGCGCAAGCCCTTGTCAAAGCCGCCTTCCCTCCCACGGAGTTCATCGTTTTTCTGCGACAATCCTTCTATCGATATTCTTATTCCTATATTCGGGAAGCGCTCCGCCAATGCGATTATGCGGTCCTCAAACCAGCCAGAAGTGGATATCACTATGCGCTTTGTTTTTGAGAAGCACACATCCACTATGTCCACAAGGTCTTCTCTTACAAAAGGCTCTCCTCCCGTAAGATTTATAAATTTCAAATGAGGCAGCTTTTTCAATTCTTCCGCCTTCAATTCTGTGTCCTTATCGGTCGGATTCTTCCAGATGTTGCACATCTTACACCGCATCGGACATCTGTATGTCAATATTATAGAGGCATCTCTTGGTGCACTTGCTGTATTTTCCATTCAACTATATTTTCACGCCTTCAATTAATAACGGCGGAATACGCCCGTTTATTGTACCGTGTACAATAATTCTTCATTATTTCTTATCTGCTATAGATGTCGAGGATTTCTTCCAAATAACGGTGTTCTGAAAACCGATTAATCGAATTGGATGAAATCCATCCATAATCAAACTGTCCCTCCCAGGCAGTTTCTATTGTACGCTTCAACGAATCCGCATCACCTGGACGGAACAAAAAGCCCATACCAGGCTTCACAAGTTCAGGTATCCCGCCGATTCTTGCCCCTGCGACCGGAGTGCCAAGGCATAATGACTCAATCACACTCAATGGATTATTTTCATACCATTCAGAAGGTATGACTGAAAATTTAGCATCTGCCACATATTTTTTCACTTCCGATTGACTGAGATGTCCCAAAAATTCTATTTTTTCAGAAGCATAATGCGATTTCAATTCCGCAAGAAGCGGCCCGCCTCCTACAATCTTCAAATTGTAAGGCAACTGATTCGCCACAGAAAGCAATGTTTCCACACCTTTCTCCTTCGACAACCGCCCTACATATATATAATAATGCTCACGCACATTCTTGATTTCCAACCCTGACACAATGTCCCGAGAAACAGAATTACATACAACTCTCAACTTGTCTTTGTCAAATCCGTCCTTCACCATCATATCAGCCATAAAGCGGCTTGGGCAGATAAACGCATCTGTGCAACGCTGAAGCCTTTCTCTATTCCAATATTCCGCCTCCATATATGCGAGTATGCTGCCTGGCAATCCGCCTTTCATACAAAGCCTCTTAACCACATTGAATTTATTGCCGCCAACACATCTTTCGCATATTTCCTTATTACAAAGACATGAATAAGAAGGACAGATAAGTTTATAATCGTGGAGTGTCCACACTGTTTTCGCCCCAAAATCCTTCGCCATCTCCACTATTGCCGGAGAAAGATAGGAATGTATGTTGTTGAAATGCACTACATCCGGCTTGAATTGCGCAAGGACACAAGCAAACGATTTCTTCACGCCATCACCTCCAAAAATACGGGAAGCTGCTTTCAACCGATTGAATAAACCGCCTGAAAATGCCACCTCGGAAGCAAATAAATCAGAATATTCCGTATTTACGTTTTCCGGATACTGCATCGAAAAGACAGCCGTATCATTGCCCGCTTCCCGAAGGATACGCTCAAGATTCATCGAACAGACACAATCGCCACCTCTGTTATAATAGAATTTATTTACTACCAAAACTTTCATATTGCAAAAATAATCAAAGTTATCCGGATTCGCTGACCGATATACCTTTTTAACCTATAAATATAGGCATACTGACAAAAAAAGTGGAGGACCGCGGCATCAGTTGCCTGCTGTCCTCCACTATAAGGGGGCGGTGTCCTACTCTCCCGGTCTCCCAGTACCATCGGCGCCGCGGGGCTTAACTTCCCTGTTCGGAATGGGGAGGGGTGGATCCCCCGCGCCATCGCCGCCTTGCCTTTTTCCTTCCTTCCCGC
>JADIMC010000074.1 GCA_017694955.1 Candidatus Limisoma faecipullorum | reverse complement strand
TCCCCGGGTTTATGAGTATCCTGAACTCATCCGGGAGACTCCATACCGCGAGGGCATTGAAATTGAGAGTGATGTTGGCGCCACGGCTGGAGCCGTTGCCCGTGTAGTTGAACTTGAAGCCGTTATCCATGGCGCTTGCCGTTATTCCGGTGCCTCCTACCTGAGAGAGCCTGAAGTCATCGGCGATGAAGTCCTCTATTACCGGCATATGGTCTGCTTCGGGGATTTCCACAACCACATTTGCGGCAACCTCAACATTTCCGAGGTTGCCGTGTATTTTTGTCTCACCATTCTCCAATCCCTTAAGCACACCATTCGTAACGGAAACAATAGACTCATCATCAACTACCCAATCCAACCTTGAAGGATCACAATCAAATTCATTTGTTCCATATCTTGATGTAAGTTCAATCATATACTCACGGTCATCCATTAATATTGATGTCAAACGCATATCAACTTCAGCTTCTACGACATTAATAGATTTTGTAACCTTAATATCACCATATACAGCTGTCAAATTACCAGTAACAGCCTCTCCTGCCGCATTGAACGTGTTACCAGAAACGGTACCCAACGCTGGATTATCCAATGACAATTCAACACCCTCAACATTCTCGTCGATAAGCTCTCCATATTCATTATAACCGAGAATCACAGGGGTATATGTGGAATAAATCGGGATATTCAATTCCGGATCAAGAAATTCTATACGTGAAACAACATCACTTTCGGCAGTCTCAGGCGCTGTGGAATATACCATCCAGCCATTTGCCACGGCGCGTGGGGTTCCTTCAGTCGTTTTATTTACCACGTCACCCTGCACCATAAGCTGAGCAGAGCCTCCGGCATCCACATTGCACACCGTCCAAGCTCCAAGCTGTTTCATAATCTGGCACATCACGCTCGTATTACACCCTACAGACATTCCATAAACCGGATCTTCAGACTTATCAATCACCAGCATATACAGAGTCTTGCCATCCTCGCTCATCCCATATGCTGAACGGGAATAAATCTGTGAATTATATGTCTCATCCTCATTCCGTCCTGTAAGCTCGCCATTAAGCAGCACAACAGCATTGCCTCCAATAGCATTTTCCAATTCAGGCACTTCATTAGTGGCATACGACTGCCATCCGTAATTAAGAGTAACCACATCACCAGGTTGCAACTGTTCAAGTGCAGTCCTATAGGCAGCCGTACCTGCCAGACACAAATCATAATCGCCAAGCGTGCCGGCAGCCTCTCCCGACTTCACTTCTTTCACAGTAGCCGTGAAATCTTTTCCCGAAGCCCATTCCTGACCTTCATTCAAATCAAGATACACTTCGCAAGTCGCATTATCGACAAGCGTTGCCGACTGATTGTCGGCAGCAGCCTCTATTGTCTGGAATTTCTTATTCCTGCCATAAAATGAATTATATAGTGTAATCTCACCAGAAGCACGGCAATACTTATTCGCCTGTATTATTTCGTGCCGCTGCCCTGTACCCCATCTGTCGGAGCTTACATAGCCTTTCCACGACATGCTTTCAATCCACATCTTCTTATTCGCATCAATACCGACAACACCTGTACGTTGCGGTCCGCCGTCCCACTGGTCACTGTAACCGTTGGTCTCCGTTATAATCTGCCCGTTTTTCAAATTAGCATTATAAGTAGCCCCCAACGCAAACTGCGAAGGGATACCTTGTCCGCTGACCACCCAGAAATTACCGTTCTGACCGCCAAGCGGCTTCTTTCCATCCGCCTGCTGACGGGCATAGGCATCAGCCAGACGCTCCGTCGATCCAAGCGTCTCATTTGCCTGCTGAGTTTCTATCCGATTGTACGGATTATTCAAATCCACAACCATATAGTTGACATTCAAGGGAAATTCAGGAATACGGATACGGTTGTATCTTACTCCAGGACCGATTTCCTTGCTTATGAGCAAGTCATAATCATACTCCTTCCCGTCGATATTGAAACTTGCAGCATCAATACAAGGCACTGCCGACACTGCTAACAATGATAAGAATAGTAATTGTTTTTGCATAAACGTTTATGTAGGTTTGATATTTATTGACAAAACTACAAATTAAAATCCGTACCAAAACAATAAAACGCTGTGCGTTTTATTTTATATACATCTTTTCAATATTGTTTACCATATCCGTGATGAAAAGAGACGGGCGCTTCCATCAGGAAACGCCCGTCGAATAGCTTATTGAAATCAATATTCCATATCAAAACATCTGGCTTGCGTCTGAAGCGTGATTGAGGAATGTATATATTGCACTTACCAATCCAACCAGAATTATGCCTGCTACGCAAACAACCATTCCGACACGCTCGCTCCAATGCGACTTGATCCGCTCTATCGGGTTATCATTAGGAGTGATGAACATTGCCTTTACCACAAGCAGATAATAGTAGAGTGACACGATTGTATTGAGCAACGCGATGAACACAAGTACATACATTGCAACCGTACCCTGCTCCAACGCAGCGGAGAAGATGAAGAACTTACTGAAGAATCCCGCAAACGGAGGAATACCGCCAAGCGAGAACATCGCAAGCATCATCGTGAACGACAATTTCGGATTTGTCTTATACAAACCATTGTAGTCGCTGATTTCCACTTTTCCGGTAGCGTTTTCTATCGCCTGTATCACACCGAATGCCGCAAGGTTGGAGAATATATAGACCAACACATAGTACGTCAACGCGGCAGCTCCGACAGAAGCATCGGCAGCCACGCCAAGCATAATGTAACCAGCCTGCGAGATTGACGAAAAGGCAAGGAACCGTTTCAAGTTATTCTGGCGTATAGCGAACAAGTTGCCGACAGTGATTGTAAGGACAATCAATATGAACAGCATCCATTCCCATACCTGGCTGTAAACAGCTCCGAACACCTGTGTCAATATTATCAACGCAGCAAAAGCTCCGGCACCTTTCGACACAACCGACAGATAAGAAGTGACCGAAGTAGGCGCACCTTGATATACATCTGCTGTCCACAAGTGGAAAGGCACCATAGAAATCTTGAAACCTATTCCTGCAATAACAAACGCCAAAGCCACATAAATCAGGAAGCTGCCTTCCGCGCCAGTAACTCGCATCGCTATGTCGCCGAAATATAACGAACCGGACATTGCATATACGAACGACAGACCAAGCATATAAATTGCCGAAGAAAACACTGCTGTGAATATGTACTTCACGGCAGCCTCGTGCGACTCATATTCCTTCTTGTCGAACGCAACCAACGCCGCCAACGGAAGCGAAGCTGTCTCCAAACCTATGATGAACACAAGGAAATGACGTGCAGAAACCATCAGGAACATTCCGAACAACGTAAGCAGCATCAATTCGATGAATTCACCGCGGCGCACAATCTGTGCCGCACTGTTATTCCACTTGATTGATTGCAAAAGCACGATGAACATACCTACATTCAATATGTTCTTTATCGACATCACGATTGGCGATGTGGCATACATTCCGGAGAAAGCCTCTCCCGACTTCAACGGCAAGAAGAAACAAGCCAATGTATAAATGCCAAACAACACACACGCCGTAACCGACAATTTCGATTGCACATTCTTAGAAAAGAAAGTATCGAACAAAAACACCAACAAGAATACTACAAGCAATCCAAGCTCGTGGTGCATTATCATAAACTGTGAATAATCCATATTTCCAATTTCAATTTAATAGTCCGTTACTTCAATTATTGTGCATAAGCCATTATATGTTCTACAATCGGTCCGAAGCTGTCGCGAAGGATTCCGTTGGCAAGATCCGGGAAACAACCGATTACCGCAATGGCAAGCATCAGTGTGATTGTGCTGAAGCGTTCATACCAATGGGCATCATCGAGCTGACGGTGATGTTCATTCTGAACAGGACCAAACAACAACTTGCCGACAACACGCAAGATATAGACAGCCGTTATGACAATCGAAGTGGTTGTCACAAGCGCAAATGCATGACGGAACAAATTGCCGTCGCCAAGGACAGCATCATAAATCGGCGAAGACTCGAACGAGCCGAGGAATATAGTCATTTCTGCCACGAAACCGCTCAAACCCGGCAAACCGAGAGAAGCGAGACCGGCAATGATATAACCAACGGAAAGGAACGGCATAATCTGCATCAAACCTCCCATCTCACGGACATCGCGAGTGTGCGTACGACCGTAAATCATACCGATAAGAGCGAAGAACAATGCCGTCATCAAACCGTGAGACAACATCTGGAGCACCGCACCGCTCATAGCAGTCTGATTAAGCATCAAAATGGCGAAAAGCACAAGTCCGCAGTGGCTAACAGAAGAATATGCATTGATATACTTCAAGTCGGTCTTCACGCAAGCGGCAAATGCACCGTAAACAACACTTATACCAGTAAGTATCATAAATATCCATCCCAATTCGTTTGCAGCCTGCGGCATCAGATAGATGGCAACACGGAAGCATCCGTAGCCTCCCAGCTTCATCAGCACACCTGCATGGAGCATAGAAACAGCCGTAGGAGCTGAAGCATGACCATCGGGCGACCACGTATGGAACGGGAACATAGCGCCAAGCACTCCGAAACCGACAAAGGTCAACACGAACAATGCGTTTTGCCATCCCGGGTCAACTCCATTCTTCACAATCTCCAGAATGTTCATTGTCTCTCCGGCATGGTAATAAATACCGAGGATACCGATAAGCAGCAACGCCGAGCCACCCATAAGCATAAGGGTAAGCTTCATAGCCGCATAATTCTTATTACCACTGCCCCATACACCAATGAGCAAATACATCGGAATCAATGCAACCTCATAGAACATGAACATCGTGAACAAATCAATCGAGATGAAGAATCCGAACACTCCGGTTGAAAGCAGTATGAACCACAAGAAATATTCCTTTGTCAGCGGTTGAACCGTCCACGAAGCAAACGTACCGGTAAACACGATGATAGCCGAAAGCAGAATCATCAGCACCGATATCCCGTCAACACCCACCGCAAGATGAATGTTAAGCGGCTCAAACCACATATACTTGTCAACAAACAGCATCGCTGCATCAGGATTTGCGGCACGTTCAGTCACAAACGCGTAGCACAAATAGAGAGCCGACACCAGCAACAACGACGCGCCTGTAGCTGCGACTGTCCGCACCTGCTTGATGTTGTGCGTAAGGAACAATGCCCCTAACGTCAGCACAGGTATTATTACAAAAAGAAACAGTATGTTAAACATATCCTTATATTTTTATCCGTCAACTTTTCAAATTAACAACAAGCAAGCTACGACTGCAAGCAGCAATGCGCCCACATAGTAAACCCATACATACATCTGAATCTGTCCCGACTGCAATTTACGTATCGAGTAAGCAGCACCATTGGTGACACGTGCAAGCAGATTCATAAATCCGTCCACGATATTGTGGTCGAACCAAGAGATACCACGGCAAATGATTCCGAAAATAATCTTATGCGTGACGAACATATAGATTTCGTCGATATAGAACCGACGGTAAGCCGCGCGATGCAATCCCTTCATCGAAGAAGCTATGCGGTCGGGCAGCGGGTTTTCCTTACGATAAAGCACTGTCGCTATTACAATACCAACCACCGCAATGGCAATGCTTGCGCCAGCCACAGTCCAATTCATATGTATGTCGTAATTCTCGCCATTCCAAGTAACGAAATGTCCGAAAGGAATGAAACCTGCCACACAGGAAATCAGGGCAAGTATTACCAGCGGGACAGTCATGACCCACTCGCAATCGTGCGGAGTGTGATGTGAATAATCAGGCTTGTTCCACCAGAAAATACGGTAATAAAGACGGAACATATAGAACGCCGTCAAGCCTGCAACTGCCGACATCCACACACCCCAGAACGTACTTTGCTGATATGTAGCGACAAGAATCTCATCCTTACTGAAGAATCCAGCGAACGGAGGTATTCCCGCTATGGCAAGACAAGCTATAAGGAAGGTGATATGCGTAATAGGCATATATTTACGCAGATTGCCCATAGCGTCCATCTCGTTGCTGTGGACCATATGAATTATCGCGCCGGCGCAAAGGAACAACAGCCCTTTGAACATTGCGTGAGTGAACAGATGGAACATTGACGCCATATATCCGACACCCTCATGCAGCTCCGGACGAGCGACACCAAGAGCAGTGAACATAAAGGCAATCTGAGAAATAGTCGAGAAAGCAAGAACACGCTTGATATCGGTCTGTGCACAAGCCACAACAGCAGCATAAAGCGCAGTTATGGCACCCGTTGCCGTAATCAGGTCGAGCACTTCCGGTGTAAACAGATACATCGGGAACATACGTGCAACCAGATATACACCGGCAACGACCATCGTGGCGGCATGAATCAATGCCGAAACAGGCGTCGGACCTTCCATAGCGTCCGGCAACCATATATGCAACGGGAACATTGCAGATTTACCGGCACCACCAATGAATATCAGAGCCAAAGCCCAAGAAGCTGCCGAACAGCCGAGGAATGTCACCCCGGCCGCACTGCTTACGATGCTGCCCGGATTGCTCATCAGCGACTTAAAGTCGAATGTACCGCAATAATATGCCAGCAGCATTATACCTATAAGGAAACCAAGGTCGGCAAAACGGGTAACGATGAAAGCCTTCTTCGAAGCGGAAACAGCAGAATTCTTTTCATAGTAGAATCCAATGAGAAGATATGACGAAACGCCCACCATCTCGAAGAATATGAACATCTGGAAAATGTTGGTTGCAACCACAAGTCCAAGCATCGAGAATGTAAACAGAGCAAGGAACGCATAGTATCGCTGGAAACCTTTTTCACCGTGCATATATCCAAGACTGTAAAGGTGCACCATCATTGAAATTGTGGAAATAACAATAAGCATCATCGCCGCTATCGGGTCGATAAACACTCCCATATCCACTGTCAGATTGTTACCAAGCGTAAGCCACGTCTCATTATATACCAATTGTCCCTGACGCACACCGTCAACCACATATTCAGGGTTGAAGAAATATTCAAAAGCGACTCCATAAGCAATCACCGTAGTGACAAGCATCGCGCATGTGCCAAGTATCCCCGCAAGCTTTTTAGGCATCTTCATTCCGAAGAGTCCCAAAAGCAGGAACATGAACATCGGGAGGAGCAATGTTATGATTGAATATGACAAATCCATAAGCATTAATATTTCATTTTAGTCAGATTCTCAACATCCACATTCTTCACCACACGGAAGATATTGATTATGATTGCTATCGCCAACGCAGTCTCAGCTGCAGCAATTGCGATTGCAAACAACGTAAAGAACATACCTTCCATCTGCCCAGGGAACAAGAACCTGTTGAATACCACAAAATTTATATCCACAGAATTGAGCATCAGCTCAAGAGAAATCAAGATAGCGATAAGATTCTTACGGGTGATGAATCCGTAAACGCCACAACCGAACATTATCAAGCTCGGTATCAGATAATATAAGACTGTCAGTTCCATAGCGCCAACTATCTTTTACGGGCGACTGTAACGCCACCGATTATACATGCCAACAACAATACACTTATCGCCTCGAACGGAAGCAGATACTCAAACTTCTCCGTTCCCATCAAGGCATGCCCGATTTTCTCCATATCCACATCGACCATCACCGATGAAAGAGAAGCGGCACTTTCCGCAAAAAAGGAGACAAGGGCATAGCCGCAAACCGCCACACCAGCGACAGCAGCCGTCAGTCCCAACTTCTTTTTCTTGGAAACCAAACGCTCGGCATTGTCTCCCGGTTTTGTCGTAAGCAAGATAGAGAACACGAACAGCACCAATATACCGCCAGCATAGACTGCCAACTGCACCGCCCCCAAGAACTCATAGCCCAACTGGAAATAAAGTGCAGCAGTGGCAAACAACGTGAACAGCAAATAGGTGGCGGCACGCAATATCTTGCGGGAAGTAACCGAAAGAACCGAGAATACGATGATTGCCACAGCAATCACGCAATACACGATTAAATTACCTATTAGATTCATATATTATTACTTTAATTTTATTCAGATTTACAGACAGATTACTGCTTGCCATCAGCGGCAGGCTTTTCCGCAGTATTTTCCACTTTCGCGTCTGTAGCCGGTTTCGCAGCCTCAGCCACAGATGCCGGCTTAGGCGCCGGTACCGGGTCTTCTTTCTCCGGCAGATAATTCAACTGCTTCACGAGCTTTGAACGGGTAAACACCGCCTGCTCGAAATCGTTGGTGAAGCGTATCGCATGATGCGGACACGAATCCACGCACATCTGGCAGAACGTACAGCTGCCAAGATCATAAATATATTTGTCTAATTTCTTTTTCTTTTTTCCGTCCGGTAGTTCTACCATCTTGGATATGATTTGTATGGTACCGTTCGGGCAGTTCATCTGGCACAAACCGCACGCGATGCATTTATGATTTCCATTTTCATCATAAATGAGCTCCAAACACGCCCTGAAACGGTCGCCTATCTTCAACGTAGCCCTGTTGTCGGGATATTCTTCCGTGACCTTAGGTGTCACGAACTCACGCCCAGTGACACTCATCCCCTTCAAAAGGCTTACAAGCCCTTCACCTATTCCGGAGAAGTATTCTTTTACACTACTCATAAAATAAATTTATGTCCAACTAAATGGTAATACCGGCCAATTACATTTAATAATCCAAAAGGCATCGGGAAAGGGTCCGGTATGTTAACCCTCTTCCGATGTCATATCACTTGTCAACCTGCCCGCCGAGAATATCAAGCAACTCTGTCGTGATACTCTGCTGACGCAGCTTGTTATACTCCAATTTCAATGAATCCAACAACTTGGACGCATTGTCGTTAGCACTTTGCATAGCCATCACACGCGCCGCCTGTTCAGACGCCACATTCTGACCGAACACTTCCTGCATTATCGAAATAATGTACAAAGGTAATATAGTATTGTAAATTTTATTAGCATCCGGTTCAAAAATATACGGGCGATTGCCTTTTTTCACCGAGTCAAAAGCTTCTGGAGACACCGGAAGCAAACGTTGCACATTCATACGCTGCCTGCCTGACGATATGAATTTCATAAACACCACATCGACAGCGTCGAACTCTTTCCGCAAGAAAGCGTCACGCAAAGCGGATGTCATTCCACGCACCTCATCTATTCCGGATTTGGAAGACACAGAAGTCAGCACCTTGCAAGTAACGCCTTTGGCACCGAGCTTGGATACGGCTTTCACCATCTTCTTCCCGACAGGATAAACCACCACTTCCAGCTCCGGAGACTTTTCCCGCAACCTGTTGATATGAGCGAGCAATCCTTTGAACAAATTAATATTGTAAGCACCGCAAAGCCCATCGTCAGAGCCAAGAATTACAATAGCTATAGTTTTCACATCACGAACTTCTGTCAACTCGGAAGTGTATTCAGCATCAGTTGCCACGAGGTTTCCCATTATCGTCTGCAACTGACTCCTGAACGGCACAATTCGGCTCAAAGCCTGTTCAGCCTTGTGCATTTTGGCAGAAGAAATCATCTTCATTGCCCCCGTTATTTTCTCCGAAGAGGCAACCGAACCGATTCTTCCTTTTAATTCACGCAACGTTGACATAATCCAGACGCTTATTGCTGTACATATTTAGCAGAAACCTCCTTTGCCGCAGCAGTAAGCTTTTCTGCCACATCATCGGTTAGCTGGCCACCCTTAATCACATCAAGCACATCCGCCTTATGGCGTGCACGCAACAATTCGACAAACGACTGCTCAAAATCTGCAACCTCTTCAATAGGCACATTGGTAAGAAGTCCCTTAGTCCCGCAGAATATCACTGCCACCTGTTCTTCGACTGGCATCGGATGATATTGTGCCTGTATGAGCAGACGCTCGTTCTTGCGTCCCTTATCTATCGCACGTGCAGTTACCGGATCGATGTCTCCACCGAATTTGGTGAACGATTCCAATTCCCGGAATTGTGCCTGGTCGATTTTCAATGTACCGGCTATTTTCTTCATTGCCTTAATCTGGGCATTACCTCCCACACGCGACACTGAAATACCCACATTGATAGCAGGACGCACACCACGGTTGAACAATGCCGTTTCAAGGAATATCTGACCGTCAGTGATAGAAATCACGTTAGTAGGGATGTATGCAGAAACGTCGCCAGCCTGAGTCTCGATGATAGGAAGGGCCGTAAGCGAGCCACCACCCTTCACCAATGGCTTCATCACTTCCGGAAGGTCGTTCATTCCTTTTGCCACTTCATCATTCTCGATTATCTTGGCAGCACGCTCCAACAGACGAGAATGCAGGTAGAATATATCTCCCGGATAAGCCTCACGCCCGGAAGGACGCTTCAAAATCAACGATATTTCACGATAAGCCACAGCCTGCTTCGACAAATCATCATATACAATGAGCGCATCACGTCCGCTGTCACGGAAATACTCACCTATGGCAGCACCGGCAAACGGAGAATAATAGCGCATAGCTGCTGAATCGGAAGCCGTAGCCGCGACCACTACCGTATAGTCCATTGCGCCATACTTTCGCAGCGTATTGACGAGCGAAGCTATTGAAGAAGCCTTCTGTCCGATTGCAACATAAATACAATATACCGGTTTGCCTTCCTCATAGTTCTTGCGCTGGTTGATTATCGTATCAATGGCAATGGCCGTCTTACCAATCTGACGGTCTCCAATAATCAGCTCACGCTGTCCACGACCGATAGGAATCATTGAATCGACAGCTTTCAAGCCAGTCTGTAACGGCTGCTTCACCGGCTGACGGAAAATCACACCTGGAGCCTTACGGTCAAGCGGAAGACGTATCATATCTCCAGAAATCGGTCCGTTTCCATCCAACGGCTCTCCCAGGACATTGATCACACGCCCAAGAAGACCTTCACCGACCGGTATGGAAGCGATTTCACCAGAACGACGTACCGACATATTCTCAGTCACGTCGTTAATGTGGTCGAGCAAAATGACACCCACATTGCTCTCCTCAAGGTTCATAGCGACACCAGTTGCCCCATTTTCAAAGACAACAAGCTCATTTGCCTCGACATTCTCAAGCCCATAAACATGAGCAACTCCGTCGCCGACGCTAAGCACTGTGCCAACCTCCTCAAATGAGACCTTGTCTTTCAGACCGTCAAGCTGCTGTTTCAATATTTCTGATATCTCGCTTGGATCAATCATTTTATTTTCTACTTAGGAGTTTTAAACGCAAATTTCTTAATTCATTGCTTATCGAGGCATCAAGCAAAAGGGAATCCACTTTAATCGTAAAACCGCCAATCAACGAAGGGTTGACAATTTC
>JADIMC010000073.1 GCA_017694955.1 Candidatus Limisoma faecipullorum | reverse complement strand
ATCATATCGTATTCCGGTTTGATTGTCTCAGCTCCACTCTTGTCGATAAATCCGTATTTTGCACCGGTCAGTACATCGTCCTTGATCTTACCTCCGACAGCCACCTTGCAAAAATCGCCATGCCAATCTCCGATCTCTGAATATTTGATTTCAATTATTTCTTTCCCCTGAGAATTTATAAATCCCCATTTGTTCCCTTTCCTGACTTTTGCCATTCCGTCAGTGAACGGATATGCCTCGTTGTAGTCATGCTTCAGTACCACCGCGCCGCTCTCGTCAACATAGCCGTATTTACCTTTTTCATTCCTGTCAGGAATGAGCGCGGCAAAAGCTGACGAAGCGCAGAAACAGACAAACAAAGCCACCGCCGCAAATCTATAATTCATCCTTTAAAGTATTAAATTTTATATCCTGATAATTTTAATATCTCTTTGCCTGCACAAACTTCAATGAGTTTTCGCAGGCAAAGAGAATTTCCCCTTGTAAACTCATAAAAAAACACTTACCGCAGCCACATAAGGTTGGTGGTGGTTGGCTGCTGGCCGTTGCCGTATGCCACACCCACGGCACGCGCTGCCTCAATCATGCGGTTGCGCATGTCGACGGCGTCGTGGTATTTCTCCTTATTCTCGAAATCCCAATTTTCTTTCACCACCTTTTTAATGTCGTTCATCAGCGAAACGGCATCAGGATAGCATGCAGCGGCAGGGTCGATTTGCAGCAGGTAGCTGTGGGCGCGGATAGCGCCTTCTTTGTCAGGACTCTCGGCCCATGCCGCGCGGGCTGCGGTGAGCAACTGCTGCCCTTCGTAATCGATATACGCCATATAATATTCGAGTATGTCGTTCATTGCCTCCGGATAGCCCACAGAGCATTCCGGTATCGAAGTGGCATACATCATCGCTTCTTCATAGTTGCGCATCGACGCGGCCAGTTTGGCCTTGCTTAGAATGTTACGGTAATTATTGTCGTAATATTTAATTATCTTGGCTCTTGCCCCGTCGATAAACTCCGCAAGTTTCTTGTTCGAGCCGTTGAGTTGCGACAATGCGTTGATGTAAGCGCGCTGCTCGCTTGTCCCTACGCCGCGCAAATCAAACGTGCAAGTGGCATAAACCGTCTGGTTGATTATGTCGCCCACATAGACGGTCAGCGTGGTGTGCAAGGCATTCTGCTTCGGTGGACCGGGCACTACGCTCTTATAAATGTCGGAGAACTTGCCGGTAAGGAAAAATTGGCTGAAATCCGGACCGGCCGCAACATCGGCAGAAGCCAGGGCAGACGAGAAACGTGTCATAAGCTGCTCGTTGATTTCAGCAGGGATTTCCGACAGTTGCTCCACCGGGCATGTCATCAGATGTATCTCACAATCATCGGCCGCCGCCTGCATCACGGTACCGGCCGCCAACAACGCAAACACATATTTTATTTTATTTCTCAGCGTCATAGTTCTATGTTTTTATCGTTTATTTTTCGCCAAGCACAAGGTCGGCGCGTCCCAACCCTTTGGTGAGGACTTTTGAAGTGATATTGAAAGGCTCTTTGCTCAGATAGCGGCGCAACTCCGTGACGAAACGGCGGGTGTCCATCGGCATGCCGTTCTCGCGGTAGAGAGGTATGCGCACCTGTTCGAAGCGCATCATGTTTTCCGTCGCGTCGGTAAGGCTGTAACGGTGTTGTACGGTGTTCTGAGCCATCCAGTCGTCTATTATGTCGATGAGCTCATATCCGTCATACTCGTCCTCAAGGCTCATTCCGCTTCCGTTGTCAAACACCCGGATATTCACGTTCACTTCGCGGCCGTTGGCCAGAAGGTCGTCGAAATGCGCTTGCAATTGCGCTATGAAACCGTCCATCTTCTCAAGCGTTGCCTCTTCTATCAATACTGGTATTTCCGCCGAGAAAGAAGGGGCACCGGTGCCTTGCGCCGCAGCCACCTGCTTGTTGGTGTAGGCGTCTATTCCGCGCAAAGTGTAGGTGACCGACTGCTTCGGCCCGACAGTGTTGATTTTCCACGCAAGCTCAACAAGAATATCAGCTTTGGCGCGGTTCAGTAACTTGTCCAACGGCGACTCTGCAAGTGAAGAGCCGGAAGAGCGGCTCACGGTCATCTCGTCTTCAGCCGACGACTGGCGGATAGAGCGTACTGTAGAAGCAAGATCTTTCAGAGGAAGTCCGCGTTCCGCCATCAGCTCGCCTATCTTGGTTATGGCGTTGACAAGGTCCATATCGTTTTGCATCGCCTTTTCATAATCGGGCACTGAGACCTCGTCGCCCTGATTGTCGTAGGTGGTCATATATCCGTTTTCCGAGCACCATACGTCAGCCGGGACTACCATGATGGTAGGCTTTTTTGCCTGCCCTTCCATAAGCAGCGGCATAATGAGAGCCGCCATCAAAAAAATGTATTTCTTCATAGTTATTCTTCGTTTTTATTAGGGCTTGATTATATTGTCGTCAATCAGACGTTGGCGCAACTCGGCGCGTTTCACACGAACGACAACTCCGTAGTTGGTCTGTGTGGAGTTCTTGGCCTTGATGCGTGATGTCTTGTTCTCGTCCTCGCTCGTGGCGTATTTCTCATATTCTCCGCCGTCGGCAAAAAACTTGTTGAAATAGAACTCATATTTCTCCTGAGCGTTGACTTCAAGAATCAGCGGACGCGACGAGCAGCCGGAGCTTCCGGCCGTGACACCTTTGAAAATTACGTCGCGTAGGGCGTTTTTCCTTGCCTGTTCCACAGCATCGGCCTTATTGCTTCCGGCACCCCATGCACGCACTGTCTGCGAGCCGTCGAGCTCCGTGCCAAGGCATTCCGTCTCGAACGAATAAAATGCGCCCTGTGAACTTATGACCGTATCTTTACGGCAGGAAGACACCGACACGAGCAGCAAAAAAGCCGCAATAAAAATACCATATTTTTTCATACTATCACAAGTGTTAGAATTCATAACCTACGCTCAACGCCACAAACGACTGGAACTTGTCGCCGTTGTCATCCGGACGCTTCAGTGACTGGCCGACATACGACAGACCAAGAAGGAAAGCCGAACGCTTGAAATCGCCGAAACGCGCGCCGATTGTCGGACGGACCAATACGCCGTCGCGCAAAGCGCCTCCTACAGAAAAAGAATAATACGGCACTACCCTGCGCTCATAAGAGGGAAGAATGTTGCCCCTGACATTGGCATAGATAGGGAACGACCATTCTACGCTACGTCCACGGATGTTGCCGTTGTTGATATAGTAGCGCGCGCCTATGCCCGCACCGACACGCACGTATTCATTAAAGCGGTATCCTGCCGTGAAATCAAGTTCCGTCAATCCTCCGTTGCTGCCGCCTATATTGGTGGATATGCCGCCATAGAGGTCGAAGCCGAACCAGAACCCTTTTTCATACTGGTAATACTCAGAATAGGTAGTCTTGCCCTGTTTCAACGAATCAGCCGGATTTTCGCGGGAAATTTTATTGATTTCCGATTTCTGGTATGTCAGAAACTCTCCCGACGGGGTCTGCACCGTTATCGTAAGGCCTGAAGCATCGCCTACCACAATACCGCGTACCACCGTGCCGTTGTTCAAAAGGATGTAATCATAATTGCCCTGCACTTGGGCTGTTGCCGCGAAGCAAGCCGCAACCGCGGCAATAATAAAAATCAACCGTCTCATATCAGAATCCTGTTGTAAGTCCTCTAACCACACCTGCTGCTTGCAAATCCTTGAGCAACTGCTCTTTGTTGACTGTGACCACTGCGCCTACCTTGTATTTTTTCTTGGCAATCTTCACCACTTCGCGGTTGGCGCTTACCATTGTGGCATAATTCTTATAAGAGCCTCCGTCGCTGAAAAAGTCCTTGAAAAAGTCGGCGTGTTGCTGCTCTACAAGGGCAGAACCTGCCAGCGGACGTTGCGATTGGCGCAATTCCTTATTGGAAAATCCACGGAAAAGCACGCCATGCACGGCGCATTTACAAAGATAGTCGTCGCCGGGATTGTTTTTGCTTGTCAATCCCCACACTTTCACAAGATACGAACCTTGCGCGCCTGTTCCGGCACCTTCGATTTCATAATTAAGCTCATCGCCCGAATTGTCCTTGGCAGGGGCGAGGCATACGCCCAACAGCAGGGCGACAGTCAAAAGAAGAATCTTTTTTGCCATATTCTTGGTTTTTATGTTTAGTCCAGATAATAGCGAAAATCAGCAAGATGGTAGCGTCTAAATGCAGGATAGGCACATTTGGAGCAAAAAGTATCTTCTCTTTGATATTCACGTAGTTATCATTGTTGCAAATATACTGATAAGCTTGAAATAAACAAATGGAAAACAAAAATATTTTATTCTTGTCAATACCGGTTATTCCAGATGCCGGTAGCTTGGCCTATGACGGCTGGAGCTCGGTGATGCGTTTCAGGATATCGACGGCATCGTGCACGGTCGGCACGTTTGCCACGAGCATCGAGCGCTTGCCGTTGTTGTCTCGCAACTGGCAGCGGCGCGGGTTGTCCTGAAGGAAATGCAGGATGCGCCCGAATGCCGGCGACTGGTAGTAGGCTATGTTGTCGCCCGACACGAAGTACAGGTGCATCTTGCCCTGTTTAAGCACTATTTTCTCTATGCCGAGTGTCCGTGCGATGCGGCGCAACGTCACTACGAGAATCAGTTCCATCGCCTCGTGCGGAATTTTGCCGAAACGGTCCTCTATGCGCTTGCAGAACGCTTCCACGTCTTCCTGCCGCTCCATATTGTCGAGTTCCTGATACAGCAATATGCGCTCGCTTTCCTGCGGAACGAATGTGGCAGGGAACAATATTTCGAGGTCGCTCTCGATTGTGCAGTCCGATGCATACGACTTGTCATCCTGCTGTTCGTCGGCGAAAGTTTCGGAGAACTCTTCCGTTTTCAGTTCCAGCACGGCTTCTTTCAGAATTTTCTGGTAGGTCTCGTAGCCGAGGTCGGCGATGAATCCGCTTTGCTCCGCACCGAGCAGGTTGCCTGCGCCGCGTATGTCGAGGTCCTGCATCGCTATGTGGATTCCGCTGCCGAGGTCGGAGAAGCTTTCTATGGCCTGAAGCCTTCGGCGCGACACCGGCGACAGCGGCAGGCCGGGCGGCACGAGCAGATAGCAGAACGCCTTCTTGTTGCTACGTCCCACGCGGCCGCGCAATTGGTGAAGTTCGCTCAATCCGAAATTCTGGGCGTTGTTGATTATTATTGTGTTGACATTAGGCATATCGATTCCCGACTCGATTATTGTAGTAGCCAGCAGCACGTCGTACTTGTGTGCGGCGAAGTCGATTATCGTCTGCTCCAATTTGTCGGAAGGCATCTGTCCGTGTCCCACTACGGTACGCGCGTCGGGGACGAGCTTGCGTATGCGCGACTCGAGGTCGAAAAGCTGCTCTATCCGGTTGTTGACAAGGAAAACTTGTCCGCCACGCGCCAGCTCGAAGTTGACGGCTTCGCGCAGTATGTCGTCGTCGAGGGCAGCCACGGTTGTGAGTATCGGGTAGCGGTTTGGCGGCGGAGTGTTGATTGTGCTGAGGTCGCGCGCTCCCATAAGCGAGAATTGCAGGGTGCGCGGTATCGGTGTTGCCGACATCGTGAGCGTATCGACGTTCACTTTCATTTGCTTCAGCTTCTCTTTCACGCCTACGCCGAACTTCTGTTCCTCATCGATTACGAGCAATCCAAGGTCTTTGAATTTCACTCCTTTGCCAATAAGTTTGTGCGTGCCGATGATTATGTCGATTTTTCCGGCTGCAAGATCGGCAAGTATGGCTTTCACGTCTTTGGGTTTCCGTGCGCGGGTCAGATAATCGACCCTGACAGGGAATTCTTTCAGGCGCGACGAGAATGTGGTGAAATGCTGGAATGCCAGCACTGTCGTCGGCACGAGCACTGCGGTCTGCTTGCCGTCGGTGGCTGCTTTGAAAGCGGCGCGTATCGCCACTTCTGTCTTGCCAAAGCCTACATCGCCGCAAATCAGGCGGTCCATCGGACGGTCGCTTTCCATATCGGTTTTTACAGCCTGTGTGGCTTTCAGTTGGTCAGGGGTGTCCTCATATATGAACGATGCCTCAAGCTCCTGTTGCAAGTAGCCGTCGGGCGAGAACGCAAAGCCTTTCTCGTCGCGGCGTGCGGCATACAGGCGTATCAGGTCGCGCGCAATATCCTTCAGCTTGCTCTTGGTGCGTTCCTTCATCTTGTTCCACGCTCCGGAGCCGAGCTTGTTGAGCCGTGGCTCTACTCCTTCCTTCCCACGGTATTTTGCGAGCTTGTGCAGCGAATGTATCGACACGAATATCTTGTCATCGTTCAGGTAGGTGAGCTTTATCATCTCCTGCATCTTGCCGTTGACATTGGTGCGTACCAGTCCTCCGAATTTTCCTACCCCGTGGTCAACATGCACTATGTAGTCGCCAACCTCTATCTGCGACAGCTCTTTCAACGAAAGGGCGAGCTTGCCGGAACGCACACGGTCGCTTTTCAGAGTATATTTGTGGAAACGCTCGAATATCTGATGGTCGGTGAACACGCATATTTTAAGGTCGTGGTCAACGAATCCCTCGTGCACGGTGTTGAGTACAGGCTCGAACGGTATCAAGTCGCCGCGGTCGTTGAATATCACGCGCAGACGCTCGAACTGCGGCTCGTTGTCGGAAAGTATGTAGATTTTATAACCGTCTTTCTCGAATTCCTTGAACGATTCGCTGATTATGTCGAAATTCTTGTGGAAAACACCTTGCAGGGCGCAGTTGAAGCTGATTCTTGCGTCGTACTTCCCGGTGTTGTTCATTCCGTAGTGTATCTGTCTGAATGATTCGAGCGAAGCGGTGAATTTCTCTGGATCGACTATGTTGAGCATTGCGTTGGCATCTCCTTCCTTTGCTATTACCGTACTTTCGGAAATGGTCTCCGATGCTATCGCCTTTATGCGTGAGAGCAGCCATTCACGGTCGTGCAACAGCACGATTGTCTTGTCGCCGATGAATGAAAGCAATGATTCTGCTCCGGCAGAATGCCCGCTGATGTTGTTGACTACGCAAATGCTGTCGATTTGCTGTTCCGACAGCTGTGTCTCTATGTTGAATGTGCGGATACTTTCTATGTCGTCGCCGAAAAAGTCGATGCGATAAGGCAGCTCGTTGGCGAATGAGAATATGTCGAGTATGGAGCCGCGGATGGCGAATTGCCCCGGCTCATATACATAGTCAACTTCGTTGAATCCGTATTCGCGTAGCTTTTGTTCTATTTGTGTCAGGTCAGCGCTGCCGCCTTTTGTGAACTGCAGTGTCTCCGATTTGATTTTTTCTTTCGATGCCACCTTCTCGGCAAGGGCTTCGGGATAAGTTACTACCCAGCGTAGCTGCTTGTCGTCCCAGCGGTTGAGCACTTCCGCCCTGAGAATTTGTGATGGCGGGTCTTCCTGTCCGTATTTTATGTCGCGCTTGTAGCCAGAAGGGAACAGCAGTACGTCCTTGTCGCCGTTGATGCGGCAAAGGTCGTTGTACATATAACCTGCTTCGTCGAGGTCGTTGGCCACTATCAGATATGGAGCGTGCCTTTCCGGCAGACGGGAGAACAGCATTGCCGGCGACGAGCCTGCAAGCCCGTCGATTGCCGCGCGTTTTATTTTTTTATTCCCGACAATCCCGTCGATTGCCTTATGGCGCGACGGCGTGTCGAACAAATCGCATAATTCGGAAATTCTCATCCTTGCAAATTGACAGTGCAAAGATAGTGAAAGTTGGAAGCAGGACAATCGGACACGCTTGAAAATGCGGTGACATTATGCGATGTGAAAATAACATATTTTTTATCATTATCGGTGGATTTTAAGTTTTGCTGTATTTTATATTCCTCTTGAACTCATTAATTTTGCCGTCGCAATAAGAACTGTAAGATTTTTTCGATAATAGCTATAAAAACATAATGAGATTTTTTGTTTATGTCACATTTTTGCTGATGGCAAGTGTGATGTCGGTCAAAGCGGCAATTATAAACGGGAAAGTTGTTGATGAAGACGGCAATCCGATGGAGTTTGTCAACGTGATAGCCAAGACTGCGGCCGGCAATTCATCATATGGTGCTGTGACTGGTGCGGACGGCAGTTTTAAAATCACAGATGTGCCGAATGGGAAATATACACTTACATCTTCGTTTGTAGGCTACAATCCCGCGAGCCGGCAGATTACGGTGAACCGCGCCAATGTCAATGCCGGTACTCTGAAGATGGGGGAGAATGCCACAGTGCTGCAAGAGGTGGAAGTGAAAGGTGTGAAGTCGCAGATGAAATTCGAGCTTGACCGCAAAGTGTTTAATGTGGAGGCGGATTTGGCGGCGGCTGGTGTGTCGGCGAGCGAGTTGCTTGAGAACATCCCTTCAATTGAGGTTGATAATGATGGTGCGGTGTCGTTGCGCGGAAATTCATCGGTAACGATATGGATTAACGGCAAGGATGCCGGGCTTACTTCCGACAATCAGGCTGACATTCTCGAACAGCTTCCGGCAGAAAGCATCGAAAAGGTGGAAATCATAACCAACCCGTCGGCAAAGTATAGTCCGGAGGGTACGGCCGGCATCATCAACATCGTGATGAAGCGGAATTCTCTTTTGGGTTACTTTGGTTCGGCGCGTGCGAGTGTCAATTCGCAGAAAGGCTATAATGCCAACGTTAGCGGTAATTTCAATTTTGGAAAGTGGGAGACTAATATAGGTTTGGGATTCCGTCATAATGAAAATGAGCGTAACAGCATTTCGCAGCGCACTTACGATGACGCTTCTTTTCTCAATTCCAGTCAAAAGACTGAAAACAACCGTAACAATATGTTCTTGCGTGGAGGTATAGCGTATTATCTTGACGATTACAACGAGTTCTATATGAACGGATTCGGTATGTTCGGCAAAGGCTCGCGCGACGGTTCCACTGTCTATGATTCTGACCGTCCAGGACAAACTCTTGTAGGACAAACCAGCACGAACAACAACAAGATGCGTGGCGGTATGGCAATAGTGGGCTATAAGCATACTTTTGCGGAAAACCACACTCTCGACATATCCGCTAATTTCAATAAATGGGGTGGCGGTGGCCCTAACGAGAATTGGCAGAATTATACGTATGAGGAAGAATACATCGACGGCAATGACGAGCCGCAAATGCGTACATGGCAGGATTGGCAGATGCAGAGCACCGATATTGCCAATCGTAATGTGGAATATCAGGCCGACTATACGCTTCCTATCGCTAAGAAATTCCGTTTCGAGGCTGGCTACAAGGGGCGCCATGGACGTGAGAACAGCCCGACAATCACTTATAGTGGCGACTCCAAGGATGATATGCATTTGGATGAGGACCTTTACAACCGGTTCATCTATGAACAGAATATTCAAGCGCTTTATGCCACTATCGGCGGCACCGTTGGCAAGCTGAGCTTTCAAGGCGGTGTGCGTGGTGAGTATTGGCAAGTGCGCACGAAGTCGCTTGCTTATGGGGAGAATGAGGCGGACAAGGATATGTTCAAGGACAATAATTTTCAACTTTTCCCGAGCGCGTTCATTTCGTATTCATTCCCTAAACAAAATGAGATGCAGGTCAACTATACGCGCCGCATACGCCGTCCGTGGGGCGGACAGCTCAATTCGTTCCACAACACATCCGACCCTACCAATATATCTTATGGTAACCCGTATTTGAATCCGGAATACTCCAACGCTTTCGAGTTGAACTATATAAAGACGTGGGAGAAACATATGGCGTCGGTTTCGGCTTATTATCGCAGCACTGACAATGTGATACAGCGAATCAACTTCATCAATGACCAAACCAATGTGATGAACACTACTTTCGACAATGTGTCGCAGTCCATTTCAACCGGAGCGGAAGTCGTGATGAAGGACAACTTTTTCGATATTCTCGACCTTACTACAACGCTAAATCTCTTCTATTACAAGCTTGACGGTTTTTCCTATATTCCGGAAAATTCGCAGCAGGTGGTGAGCGATGACGGCGATAGCAATTTTTCGTGGAACATACGCGCCATTGCCCGTGTGATGCTTCCGTTGGGTTTCAGCGCACAGGTCAACGGCGGATATAATGCGCCGATGGTCATCGCCCAAGGCACGCGCGAGGGCAACTATCGTCTTGACGCGAGCCTGCGCAAGGATTTCGGAAAATGGGCTGTCAATCTCAATGTCCGCGATATTCTTGACTCGCGCTCACGTGAATCGACTACCTACGGCAATGGCTACAGCCAGTATTCTAAGAATTGGGGAAGCGGAAGGCGTTTCCAGGTCACCGTCTCCTACAATTTCGGAAATATGAAGGCTAAGCCCAACAAGCATACGCAGGGTGAGGCCGGCGGTATGGGCGGCGGAGAAGATATGGACTATTAGCCGGTTATTTCTCGATTGTGATAGTCTCGACCGGATTCCCGTTGAGGTATAAGTTCTTGATATATAGGAAATCGGTGCGGTCGTTTTTCCATATGAGGAATAGGTCGAAGCCAATCCTGTCGCGGCTGCCGTCTGGCCATATGATGTCGAACTGCTCGTTGCGGTAGTCGTCTTCAGGGGCTAATTGTCCTATGTTCAGCGTCGGATCGTCGGCATTGTGCCCTTCGTGCAGTCCGTACCAGGTGCACAGTATGGCTCTCGTGCCGTTGTCTTGTGTAGAATGTGTATAGTAGCAAGGATATTCCAGTTCGGATGTGTTTACATACTCGTAAGTCTTTCCCTTGTATTCAATTGCGACTTCTTCTGGATTTATGTATCCGGGCGTTTCGGGTAGCAGGAGGTTGTTTCCGTTGTGGTCAACCACATGCACCACAATGTCGCTCGGGACGATATCCCAGATAATGTTGCCGCCTTCGTCGTCATCGCAGCTTTGCAGAAGCGGCAAAATCAATATGGCCGCCATAACTTTAAGGAAAATGGATGTCGGGAATAATTTCGAATAGGTTTTCATAAGCATTAAATATTTGTTGGTCTGCAAAAATCGCGGTTTTATGGATAAAAACAAATTTCAGGTCATAAAAATCAATAAATTAATGTTCTAAACGTCGAGGATGAGACCTTCGCGGGCGAGGACGGTGGATGGAAATACCGATTGCGCTTCTTCAAGCAGTGGCATCTCGTTGATGTAGCGTGATGAGAAATGGCCGATTACAAGCTGTTTCACGCCAGCCTCGGATGCAATGTGTGCAGCGTCTTTTGCCGTGGTGTGGCACGTCTCTTTTGCCCGTTTTAGCATATCGCTTAGAAAAGTGGCTTCGTGATAGAGTAAATCGGCGCCTTTCACCTCGTTGATTACCGCTTTTAGCGGCAGGGTGTCGGAAATATAAGCATACGTGCGCGACGGATCGGCCTGGTTTGTCAATATCTTATTGGGCACAATTGTGCCGTCGGGTTTGACGTAATCTTCTCCGGCTTTTATGCGCGGCAGCATTGCCACCGGTACTTGGTGGAAATCCACCATTTCCCGGTTGATATGCCGTAACTTCTCTTTTTCGCGGAACACGAATCCCACACACGGAAGACGGTGCTTCAACGGCACGGTGTTTACGATAAGCGATTTGTCTTCATAAATTATGTTGTTCCCGTATTCGTAGGGCTGGAATTCCACCTGCAGGTCGTGTGTAGAATAGTCTATCAATGGTTTTAGCAATCTTATGCCTTCTTCTGGAAGATGCACGGTCACGTGGCCGTTGATTCCGGTTAGCCCGAGTGTTGACAGCAGCCCTGGCAGCCCGTAGCAGTGGTCGCCATGCAGATGACTTATGAAAATATGCCGCAGGCGGTTGGGCTTGAGCCGCATGCGCATCAATTGCATTTGCGTTCCTTCTCCGCAATCAATCATGAACAGGTTTCCTCGGAAATCCACCACTTGCGATGTGGGGTAATGTCGTAAAGTGGGTTTCGCTGAGCCGCATCCTAATATGTTGACTTTGAATGATTCCATATGTCAGTCCGTTATTATTGACGGATTTATTGATTTCAGTGAAGCGATGAGTCCGGACTTGTCTTTCGGGGAGATTATGAGCGGCCGCATGCGGCGGGCGGAGAAGCGCAACTCGATGCGGTTGAGCGATGCCGCCGGCGACGAAAGCAATGTGCGGGTGGGGCGGATGGAGCGCACCGACATTATGTCGTATGTGCTGCTGCCAAGAATGCCGCAACTGACTGTCAGCTTGTCGCCTTCAACGATATAACGGATGCTGAACAACAGGGCAAAGACAGGCACGAGACACACAAGCACTCCAGACGCTGCCAGCAGATACGCCCACGAGAAACCGGAGAACAAGGGCAACAAGACAACCACAACAGCAGCCACAACTACCAGCACGAGCCAAGTATCGACTTTCGATTTATACACTATCTTCTCCATAGTTCTTTATGTTTTTACAAATATAGCGAAAGCCGGGTGAAGGAACAAATGAAAAGGTAGCTTTTAAACAAGGTTTCTAAATAAGAATGCCTCGCAGAGGCTGGAACCCAGCCACACTACCCTCCTACGGCTGAAGTCGTGTTACTGTACGCAGCCCTTTCAGGACTGATGTTGACTGCGCTCTTTGGGCTGATGCCGATGCTTCGGGCGTGGAAAAATTACACTATGGTGTGGATTTTTTTACACAAAAAAGGCGAAGGCGCAAATTTGCGCCTTCGCCAAGTATAGCTCCCACTATTAAGTTTGAAATTAATAGTCTAATTTTACAAGTTAGCTACATTGTAGTTTGTAAATTCTTTGTCAACAGCTGCTTTAGCCTTCAATGAAGAATCGAGTTGAACAGCCTTGCGGAGGTTAGCATAAACGCCTTGCTCGTTGCTTGTGCGTGCTGCTACGATGGCTTTCATATAGTAAGTCATTCCGTTAGGATTCTTCACAGCGTCCAAAGTTGCGTTAGCTGCGCTGTAGTCTTTAACAAGGATTTGTGCAAGAGCTGCATTGTTGGTCTTCGTGTCGCCGAATGCCTTTACTGCAGTCTGGTAGTCACCTTGCTTGATGTAATAAACACCCATAGCGTCGTTCAATCCTTCAACACCAGCTGCGCTGCCGAAGCTTTCGCGTGCGCCTGCATAGTCCTTGTTGAGCATCTTGATCAAACCGAGGTTCATCTTAGCCTCGTTGCTTGTGGGAGCAAGTTGAGCTGCCTTTTCGAAGTTGGCTTTTGCAGCGTCATAGTCGCCGGCTACGAATTGAGCCTTACCAAGGTTGTTGAAGCAACGGTAGTCGTTAGGATACTGCTTAGCTGCAGTCTTGTAGATGTCGAGCTTTTCGTTGTTGTCGTCAGTCAAAGTAGCGCAATAGAGAAGCTCGTCAACAGAAAGTTTCGAAGGATCCTCTTTGTACTGAGCCTGGATTTGCTCGTCGCTGCGTCCGATAGTGTTGATGGAAGCAGTGATGCGGGAATAACGCAACTGCGGAAGGATTTCTTCAGCAAGCTGGTCGAATACTGACGACAAGTTGCGGATTTCTTTCTCGCGCTGTTCCGGATCCTTATACATTGAAAGAACGCTCAGGATGAGGTCCTTGTCCTGGATGTTGCTTTGAGAAACGAGTTTCTGGAAGCCTTCCCAGTCTTGCGGGGTGAAGTCTGAAGTAAGTTCGCCATAGTTGGAGATTTCTTCTTCTTCAAGATTTTCCTTTACATAGTCCAAAGTCGATTTCTCGCGGTTCTCGGAAAGTTTGGTGTTCAATTTCACACCACCATCAGGAGAAGCGAAAGAAGAGATGTGAAGGCTTTCGATTTGCTTTGTGGAATCTGCGCTGGCATTCTTCACAGTCTCGTTCAAATCCTTCACGCCACCGTCGCGCTCCAATTCGGAAGAACGGATGTTAGCCTTGTTGATAAGGAACATGATGTCAGCGTCAACCTTGTCATTGATGATGCGCTGGTACTTGTCGGCTGCAGTTGCAGGATCAACGGTAGAAGCGTCGGCCAATGTAGCGGTAGCAAGCACGCCTTCGCCAACTTTCACACGCGGAAGAACATAGGATTTGCCTTTGTGAACGACATCGAAGCCAAGATAAAGCTCGCTATCCATCATTTCCGGAGTGTAGGCAAATGTTGCAGGAATTGAGAATGTTCCGCCCTCCTTGTAATTGATTACAGGGTTGTTGCCTTTGACTTTCTCGCCTTGGAAAGTGTAGGATTGCGATGCTACTGCTGTGGAATCAACACCGTAAACAAGATACGGGGTTACAGTAACTTCTGCTTTTTTCTTGAAGAATTTTTGAGGTACGTTAGCTGTGATTGTTGCCGGAACCTGATCTCCAACAACTACAAGCGGTGTCGGATCAGTGGTAAAATAATCTGAAGCGAACGGACCCATTTTCTTACAACCGGTCAATGCAACGACTACAGCTGCACCAGTCAACAAATAGATACATTTTCTGTTCATAGTGATTAGTATTTGATAGTATTAAAAATTCTACAATTTCATATGCAAAAAAAGTGCCAACCTTGCACTATGCGATTAAGCCGGACGGGCATACTAACGGCAATATGCTTGGTTTATCATCCGCAAAGATAAGTCAAACAATTAAAAATAAAAATTTTGCACTTGCTTTTTGTGTGAAAAATAGCACTTTTTTATGTTAATCATTGGTAAAAATGGTCTGTACTGCCATATGGTCCTCTTTTTTACTTGAAGAGTGTATGGTGTGGCGGTAGTTTTGTGGAAAAAAACTATGGGCTCACAAAGTGTTGGAACCGATGGCAGGGCATATCTTGCAGAGGCGGAATCTGCGTGGAGGAGAATTGCGTTTTTGAGGGTGAAGCGCGACCGATGCAAGAATTATGCTTATGGGAATCAATGGTGTGATTATGTCACCACTAATTCGGGGGCTACTACGGAATATGATGCGATTAAGGCGAAAGGGAAGGAGCCGCTTTCCAATAATATGATTCGTCAGTTGGTGAAGAGCGTCATTGGTCGTTTCCGGGAGTCGCTTTCTGCCGGGGGAGATGTCGTGCGTGACGAGCTTGATTGCCGTGCTTTGGAGGAATTTCTTATTTCGGGTTGCTGCTTCCAGAGGGTTGAGATGGATGGCAGCGTTTCGAATGTGAGTCCGGCTATGATGTTTTTCAGTGATATGGATGATCCGCTTGGCAGAGACTGTTGTATGATAGGGCAGATTCACGATTTGACTATTGATGCGTTGGTGGCGCGTCTTGCTGATGGTTGCCGGGCGAAGGCGCTGGAGATATGTCGCGAATATGGGGCGGGCAGTTTTGTGCGGCAGTCGCCGGTGTCGGGTGGAAATGGGTTCTACGACAGCTCGGGTAGTGATAAGATGAGGGTGTTTGAGATTTGGTCGCTTGAGAGCCGTGAATGCTATGAGTGTCACGACCGTGAAGCCGGACGTTGGTTTGTCGTTCCTCGTGGCAAGGAGAAGGATTTGCCTGACAGTGTGGAAAAACGCTGGACTTTGTGCCGTGTCTGGCGTTGCCGTTGGGTTTCGTTGCAAGGTCGCGTGCTTAGTCAGTATGATTCGCCTTATCCCGGAGGGACGCACCCTTTTGCATTCAAGCTTTATCCTTTCATAGATGGCGAAGTCCATTCTCTTGTCGAGGACGTGATTGACCAGCAGAAATATGTAAATCGTCTGATTACGCTTGTTGACCATATTATGGGTGCAAGTGCGAAAGGTGTGCTGCTTTTTCCCGACAATCTGTTGCCGGAGGGTTTTACTTGGAATGATTTGCGTAATGCTTGGGCGCAGCCTGATGCGGTGATTCCGTATCATCCGCGCAACAATTGTTCCGACAGACCGCAACAAGTGGCTGCTAATGCCACCAATATCGGGGCATACGAGATGCTCAACCTGCAAATGAAGCTGTTCGAACAGATTTCCGGCGTGTCGGGCGTCTTGCAGGGACAAAGTGTGAGTGCTTCGACAGGGTTGCAACTCTATGAAAGTCAGGTGCGCAACGCCACGATAGCGATAAGCGACATACTCGAATCGTTCAATTCTTTCCGCCGCCAGCGTGACGAGAAAGTTAAAGCCGCACAGGCGGCTTTAGGTTATAGCCGCTATGCTGCTGTGGGCGGTGTGGGTGGATAGCTGTGGGAATGGCAGAGTAACGGTGTGGCTGGCGGGATGTGCGGATGGTCTGTGGCTGAGGGGATGTCAGCCGCAGGACAGGCGGTGCCACAGACTCGGCTTCATAGATGCTGCGCATAGCAGCGGTGCTGCCACTATCGTGGCATTAACCTTATAACCTCCCTGACCTGTAACCTGCCGCTATGCGGCAATAACCTGCTGCCAAAGGCGGCATCATTTCGATTCTTTCTGCATGCGGGAGGCGTCGGCGTTCTTCTCGATGCTCTTCGCGCGAAACATTTCGCCGACGTTGAAGTTGTAGGTCAGCGACACGTTGAACGATACGGGGTTATCGACTTTCGTGACCGATGTGTACTGGTCGGAAACAAATGTCAGATTCATACTCGAAGAAAGGATGTTGTTGGCACTGACTGACGCTGTCCAGCGGTTATTTGCGAATGTCTTTTTAAGGCTCGCGTTAAGGAATCCCAACGCTCCAAGCTGCATATTGCCTTGTCGTATCTTACCCTGATAGTAGTAGGAAACGTTGAAGTAAAAATTCTTCGGGAGCTGGAAGCCGCTGTTAATCGGCATGAAGAACATGTTGGAATATTCCAAGTCGCCTCCGGCCTGCATACGCTGCCCAGTGCGGATGTAAATAGGGTTGACGCTCAAAGTCCACCATTTGGTGAACTGGAACGGCAGGTTTATGGCCGCTCCATAGTTATAGACCTTGTCGGCGTTGACCATCGACACGATTATGTTGTCGGGATTCTGCGGGTCGGGTACAGAGCTCTGCATCATCGGGTTGACGTTCATATCCACCCACAGCGACATTGAGTAGCGGTATTTATAGACCGCCGTAAGCGAGAAATTGTTCTGGTAGGCCGGCTGTAATTCAGGATTACCGGACTGGTAGAAATAGTCGCTCGTCTGCGAGCGCATAGGGTTCAACGCCCAGAACGAAGGACGGCTGATATAGCGCGAATAGCCGAATGTCAAGGTGTTGGCTCCGGCATCGTCGATTGAATATGTAAGGTAGCCGTTGGGGAACAGGTCGAAGTAATTCTGATTGACAATATCGCCGCGGCTGCTTGCGTCGGTGTACTCTCCGCGCAGCCCCACGACTGCCGACAGCTTGCCGAATTTGCCGGTGGCTTTGGCGTAGAGGGCGTAGATGTTCTCCGTATAGCGGTAATCGTAGTTGCGCGACGTTTCCGGCAGCCACGCGGCATTCTTCTCGTATTCGAAGAAAGCGTCGTTGTCCATACGGTTCATAGTGTATTTCGCCCCGGCCGACAGATTCCATTTCTGGTTGAATTTCTTGTCGAAATCATAACTCAGGTTCACGACATCGAAAATCGAATGCTCGCGGCTGCGCGATATGGAGTCGGTGGAGACGGCGTTGACCGTCGTAACCTGCGAATTGTCCATCCGCTGACTATTGTCGGCGCGCGAATAGTTGGCAATCACCTTCATTGTGGAGCCGAGGGTATCCAGACGGTTCACATAGTTGAACGTGATGTCGTAGTTGCGGTTGGTGGCATGGGTGATGTAGCGTCCGGCTATGCTTTCCGAGAAACCTATACGGTCGAACACGGCATCGGTAGATGTGCGGCTCGGGTTCTTGAAATTCGAGAAGCTGAATTCCAATCCGAACGAGTTGCGCTTGTCGGGGTCGAAGAACAGGCCGGCCATCACATTGCCGAAATGGAATTTGTCGGCATTGATTTCGGTGTTTGTCTCATAATGCGTGCCGTTTGAGTAGTCATTGTTTTCTTCCATGTCGCGCACCATTTTCGGATTATAGCTCCACTGTCCGTTGAGATTGAACGACCATTTGCCTTTCTTCACGTTCAACGCTGCCGAAGGCGCCACAGTTGCCATATTCTTTCCGAATCCGGCTCTTGCCGCCACGTTGCCCATTACACCGTCGGCACGGTTACGCTTCATTGTGATTTTTATAATTCCCGATGCCGAGTCGGCGGAATATTCCGCACCGCTCAAAGGAATGACCTCTATTTTGCTCACATCTTCCGCCTTGAGCGACTTCAGGAATGCCTGAAGCTGGTCGTTGTCCATTTTCAGCTCGCGGTCGTTAACGTAGATTTTCGGATTGCTGCGGCCGTTGATGGAAATCTTATCGTCGTCAATCCACACGCCCGGAGCGTCGCGCAATATCTCCGTACCGTCCTTGCCTATGGCGGCGGGCATGTCCTCCACCATCATCACGAAGCGGTCGGGCTCGCGGCGAATGGCTGAAGCCGTCACCTCCACTTCCTGCATCACCACGCCTGACATCCGCATTACCGGATTGACGACCGTAGTGCCGCTGACGGTAACGGCGGTGTCGGCAGGCTCGTAGCCCACGGAAGTAAGCTTGATTTCATACGTTCCTTTCGGAAGCTCCATAGTGTAACGTCCAATGCTGTCGGTAACGGTACCGCCGCGCTGAACGCTGTCGGCGAGAGCCACAACGGTGGCGTATTCCACCGGATTGCCATTGCCATCGGAGACTTTGCCTTTGAGAGTGTCGGCCGCAGCCGACATATATGCAGCCACCGCAACGGCAGCGGCTATAAGAAATTTCGTTTTCATCTTCTTTTAAATTCCGGCACAAATGTATGCCAATTATTCCAAATCAAAATGGGGGGGGTGAAAAAAGGTTAAAGGTTATAGGTTAATGTTGAGGGTTGAGGGTTAAGAGAGAAAAATTGAGGGTTAGGCTTTTCTGAAATCACTCAACTCTCAACCCTAAACCCTAAACTCTCAACACCCATCCCTCCACTTTTTCTCTATTTCGGCGAAGGGGATGCCGAGCGCGCGGATTTTACCGAGCATTTCGGGAAGCTCTTCGTTGAGAAATTCCGCACGGCGCAGCTCAAGCACCTCCTGCGCCGCACCTTCGGCAACGAAATACCCTATTCCACGCTTATTATAGATAATTCCCTTGTTTTGCAGATAGTCGTATGAACGCATTGCGGTGTTGGCGTTAACCTCGACAATGGCGGCATATTCGCGCACCGAAGGGATGCGCCCTCCTTCGGGATACACTCCGCGCTGTATCTCGTCCATTATGCGGTCGGCTATCTGAAGATATATCGGACGGCTTTCCTTGAAATTCATAATTTCGAGCGTTTGAATCCTACAATCTGCGAGCGACGGAACAGCCGGTAGCCCAACCAGAGGTTCAGCACCGTGAAAAGGAAGAACACGGCGGTTAGCAGCGAGACGGCTATGGTAGCCTTGCCCTCGTCGGCCATAACGGTATGCACCCATTCGTAGAACGAGTGTTCCGCGCTGAGCGGCACCCATTGCATTGCTGTGAGCAGCAGCAGGAACGCGAGCAATATGCAGCCGACCGTCTTCACGAAAGCACGTCTGCGCCAAAATGTCCCTCCCAGCACGAAGAAAGAATATCCCCATAGGGTAATTACGAACGACCACACCGTAAGCAGCCAACTACCGTCGGACATTCCCGACTGATTTTCAAAAGATATTAAAGAAGTTCCGAAAGCCATCGCCGTCAGCGACCGGTATTCTTCCCATCCGAATATGGAATTAAGCAGCAGATAGGTCAGGTCGGTAGCCAAAAGAGCCACAGTGAAAGAAACCACAAACCCTACGGTGACATAAATCAGTCGCCACAGGTATTTCTCAAGGTTCGTGGCTGGGACCATCAGGAAAGCTATGCGTTTCGCCTTGGTGGCCATCGGCTCCATCACGTTGGAAAGCACGACAGCCCATCCGCCGAACGCCACAAGCGCCATGCACACCCAGAAACCGTTGGGTATCTTTTCATACACGCCGTGCAGACGGAGCATGGTGAACACCAATGCCGACGCGAGTATGGCATAAAGAGTCAGGCAGTTATAAAGGTTCTTTTTCCAATTCTCCATGATGTCGCGTTTAGCCACCAGGCACAGCCGCGACAGGCTGAAACCGTATCTTGTCATCTTCGTATCTTTTTTAGTCATTATTGTGTTCAGTTGACGCATCTATCGCCGCGCGGATTTTCCCGCCATCGGCAAGCACGGCGTTGAAAAGCACTTCCAAGTTGACTGCGCTCTCCTCGCCGGTGCGGTTCGGGGCAATCACGCTGTTGCCGTGGAGCGACGGCTGCACATAGATGGCATCGTCCGTAGTGTCGCTCAGCGGGCGTTCCTCGAATAATAGTCCGGCGGTTATGTCGGCGTAGGAAGCGTCCAAAAGCAAGCGGCTATCGTCAATCATAACGATATGGTCGAGCAGATTCTCCACGTCGCGCACCTGATGGGTGGAGATCACGATTGTGCGCTCGTCGGTCATTCCCGAAGCTATCACCTTGCGCATCTGGCTTTTCGATGGGATGTCGAAACCGTTTGTAGGCTCGTCCATAAGCAGCAGCGAGGTGTTGGTAGCCAAGGCGAAGCACATATACGCCTTCTTTTTCTGTCCCATTGACAGCTCGCCGAGATGTATGTCGGCCGGCATCCCGAAATCGTCAAGGCAGCGGCGCAGCGTCTCGTTGCTGAAATTTGGATAGAACGGAGCGTTGAGTTTCACGAATTGCGACAGCTTTACGTCGGGCAAAGTGAATTCTTCAGGCACTATATACGTGTCGGAAAGCGTATCCGGACGGCGTAAAGCCACGTTAACGCCCTTGTAGCGGATGCTGCCCGAGCGTGCGCGGAGAAGTCCGCACATCAGATAGAGCAAAGTTGACTTCCCGGAACCGTTGCGCCCGAGCAGCCCGCAAATCGTGCCTTTGCCGAAAGCGAGCGAGAATCCACTGAATATTTCAGCACGGCGTCGTCCGTAGCTGAAAGTGATTCCGTCGATTTCAATGATTTTTTCCATAAAAACATTTCCTCCTTAATTATATTATTTCTGTTATTATTTTTGTCGTAGTGTATTAGTTGATTAGTACACTACAAAAGTATGTACAAAAATCGAATCTACAAGACTATGTTTGCATTTTTAACACAAATTAATCATTGAAGTCAAAATGACCGGACCTGATTATACTTACATACAGGCTGCGTTTCGGCAAAGCAAATAGAGCAAGCTCTTTGTATTGCTCTCAACTTGCACTATATTTGCAGAAATTTTTCAGTAATATGAACGTTACGGTCTATTTGTCATCACGAACCAATATCAATCCGGCTTTTAAGAATGCCACAGAAGAACTGGCAAAAGGATTGGGCCGGATGAGGGCTACTCTCGTCTATGGAGGCTCGAATGCCGGACAGATGCATGTTCTTGCTGCTGTTGCCAAGGCTTCGGGTGCTAAGGTGACGGGTGTCATACCCGAGGTGTTCCGCCATCTTGCGGATCCAGTAGTCGACCGTATGATTTACACGAAAGACCTTGGCGAAAGGAAATCGGTGCTCCGAGAGCTTGGAGATGTCTATGTGGCTCTTCCCGGAGGGGTGGGGACGCTTGATGAGGTGATGAGCACCCTTGCTGAAATGACTGTAAGACGGGATTATGGAAAGAAGATTCTGCTTGTGAATGTTGACGGAGTGTTCGATATGTTGGCTGGGCAACTTGACAAGTTTGTGGAGCTGGATCTTGCAGACAGGAAAGCTGTCGGCACGGTTGAGGTAGTGTCTTCTGCTGAAGAATGCATTGAAAGATTAAAACAACTCACATAAAGCAGTAAAAGCTATGGTAAAGAAAAGTAATGTTTACACAATGACCGGCGACAGGGGAGAGACCTCTTTGGCTGGCGGCAGAAGGGTGCCTAAGGACGATGTGCGCATTGAGGCTTACGGCACGGTTGACGAATTGAATTCGTTCATAGGTGTGCTCGATAACCTGCACAATATTCCGAGTGAAATTAAGGAGTATCTTAAAATAATCCAAAACAAGCTGTTCTGTATCGGCGCGTATCTTGCAACCGACCATCCTGCCAATACTACCTCGAAAGCGGCAGGATTGTCAGAGACCGACATTGCTCGTCTTGAGCACGTCATCGATGAGCTGGATTCCGAGCTTCCGCCGCTACGTGCATTCGTCTTGCCCGGCGGTAGCCGTATTTCTTCTTTCTCTCACGTTTGCCGGTCTGTCACACGTCGTTGCGAGCGCCGTGTGGTGGCGCTTGCCAATGACAGTTACATCGACCCTAACGTGATAGCCTATCTCAACCGTTTGAGCGACTTTTTCTTTGTTTTGGCGAGATTCAACAACATACATAATCAAATTGAAGAAATTTTCTGGGATAAAGATTGCTAATACCGTTTTTGGTATTATTTTTGCGGAAATTTTTTCAAGACAGTAAAATTTTAAGATTATGTATTGGACTCTTGAACTTGCATCGAAATTGGAAGATGCGCCATGGCCTGCCACCAAAGAAGAGCTTATCGATTATGCGATGCGCTCCGGTGCTCCTCTTGAAGTGATTGAAAACCTTCAGGAAATGGAAGATGAAGGCGATGTTTATGAATGTATCGAAGATATTTGGCCTGACTATCCAAGCAAGGAAGACTTTTTCTTCAACGAGGAAGAATATTAGTGCGATTTTAAGCGCGGAAACGACTATTAAATCCCTGTCAATCAATTAGATTGACAGGGATTTAATTTGTTTGGACAGCGGTGTTTTATCGCCTCAGATGGCGTGGTTTAGTTGAAAAAAAATCATTAATAATGAAGAGAATTGAGAGTAAAGAAGAAAAACAGGCGGAGAAAACAGTCAAGGGGCTGCAGACTATGATACGGAAACTCGAATAGGAAATGCTTGCCGGCAGGAACCGGCTTAAAGAAATCGATGAAGCTTTTGCATCTTGCAAGATAATTTTCGACAAATATGAAGCACAGAAAGCGGATATACGGAAATTGTTCTCAAAATAGAATCCCTATATAGAAAAGATGTGGATCGGCAGGTCGAAGCCGCCCAACGAATATACTGGCGGAAACTTAGATGTTGATCTTCGCTGGGATAGTCGCAGACCAGATGAAGAGGCGTATCGGAGGAGGTGTTTGATATTTGCGATTGGTATAGTGAAGCGACAGCATAAGATAAAATTAAAGCAATGACCGTTTTATTGCTTCATTTTATTGGGAGAATGGACGGTTATCATTATTTTTGCGTAATAATGAGCAGTTTTCCCTGCTAGAACATTGGGTTTATATGAAAAGATTGGATACATACCCGGCAAGACCATTTGTCAAGTGGGTTGGAGGAAAGACTCAACTTCTTGGTGATATAAAAAAAACTCTACCTTGTGATTTATCGCATAGGGAGACAGTGACTTATGTCGAGCCTTTTGTTGGAGGGGGAGCTGTGTTATTTTGGATTCTGCAAGAATACCCTAACATAACACGGGCTATAATCAATGATATAAATGCAGAGTTAATATGCACATATCGTGTAATAAAGTCTGATGTTGAAAAGTTGATTGTTGAACTGACGCGGATTCAATCAGAGTATCTTGCACTTGATGAAGCTGCCAGAAAAAGTTATTATTTGTCGCAACGAGAACATTTTAACGAAGGAAATAACTCAGAAGTTGAAACAGCGGCATTGTTTATCTTCTTGAATCGCACGTGTTTCAATGGTCTGTATCGTGTAAACTCTAAGGGTAAGTTTAATGTCCCGCATGGAAAGTATTCCAATCCTAGGATTTGTGATGAGGAAACATTGCGGGCAGATTCTGCTGTTCTTCAGCGAGTAGAGATTCTTTGTGGCGATTTTGCCCAGACAGGTAAATATGCGGGCGATAATGTCTTGTATTATTTTGATCCTCCATACCGACCTCTTACGGAAACTTCCGCATTTACATCCTACGCAAAAGATGGGTTTGATGATGCGGAGCAGATGCGACTGCGTGACTTTTGTGAGCAGATTGCAGCCCATAAATCTTTGTTTGTTGCAAGTAATTCCGACCCGCAAAATGTGGATAATGGAGATGATTTCTTTGATCTTCTTTACGGAATGTTTTCTATTAAGCGAGTGTCTGCATCGAGAATGATAAACTCAAAGGGGAATGGGCGTGGTGCCATTTCAGAAATAATGATTTCAAATGTTGCTAATGCTTACTGATATGAGAGATTTTGATGCCTGGCTTGCTGGATTTAGACCATCCATTGCTGATTATAAATATTATGTTGACTTCAATAAGGTATTCAACAATGTAGATGCCATAAAAATACCACTTAACATTCTGAACTCCCTCATTGGTTCACAGAATATTGAAGAAGAATTTAAAGGAATCTTAATACGATATCCGGAGACATTGAGTTGTATTCCTATTCTTCTGGCTAAACGGGAACTCGATATCATGGCTATGGATGAAGAAGGTCAGATTGATTTTCATTTTGATAAGCCTAATTGCACAAATGAGGAGTATGCCAAGTTTATGCGTAAGACTGGATTGTTTGACTTGATGGAAAGCCACATTGTCAATAATCTCGTGGACTATGTTACAGGTATAGAAACCGGGCTTGATTCCAATGGTCGCAAGAATCGTGGCGGTCATCTCATGGAGAATCTTGTTGAAAGTTTTCTTTGCAAAGCTGGACTCGTGAAAGGAGAATCGTATTTCAAGGAAATGTATATCCATGAAATAGAAGCTAAATGGGGTATAGACTTGTCATCTATCTCTAATAATGGCAAAGCGGAAAAGAGGTTTGATTTTGTTGTAAAAGGAGAGAATACTGTCTATGGAATAGAAACCAACTTTTATAGCAGTAGTGGTTCTAAACTGAATGAAACAGCCCGTAGTTATAAAACCATCACATTGGAGACAAAAGATTTAGATTATTTTAAATTTGTTTGGTTTACAGATGGTTGCGGTTGGCATAGTGCAAAAAACAATTTGAAGGAAACCTTTGATGTCTTAGAGCATTTGTACAATATCGTGGATCTTGAAAATGATATTATTTCAAAAGTGCTTATTTAATGCCTGTAGCCTACTATAAGTCAGAAAACAAGGATTTTACCCTTTTGAAAGGAGATTGTATCGAACTATTAAATTCGTTTGATTTCAAGTTTGATATGATTTTCGCAGATCCTCCATATCATTTATCAAACGGAGGAATAAGCGTTCAAAGCGGTAAAATGGTTTCTGTCAATAAAGGTGCCTGGGATAAATCTAACGGATATGAGGAAGATTATCTGTTTGATAAATCATGGATTGCCGCTTGTCGGAATAAGTTGAAAAGTAATGGAACGATTTGGATAAGTGGCACTTATCATAATATTTTCTCAGCAGCTCGATGCTTGACAGAATTAGGCTTCAAGATATTGAACTGCATTGTATGGGAGAAAACGAATCCGCCGCCAAATTTGTCCTGTAAATATTTTACTTATTCCGCTGAGTATATCCTTTGGGCTCGTAAAGAGTCCAGAGTGCCCCATTTTTTTAACTATGAGCTTATGAAAACGATCAATGGTGGCACTCAGATGCGTGATGTGTGGCGGCTGCCGTCTATTGCACTATGGGAAAAGTCGTGTGGGAAACATCCTACGCAAAAACCATTGTGTGTGCTTTCCCGTATCATTCAAGCTTCAACCCTTCCCGGAGCATGGATTTTAGACCCATTTACAGGCAGCAGCACGACTGGTATTGCTGCAAACCTGTTGGGGCGTAGGTTCCTTGGTATAGACCAAAACGAGGAGTTCTTGAAAATGAGCAAAGCCCGTCGTGAGGAAATTAACGACATCTCAAAGCGCACAGTATATTTGGGGAAACTTCAAAAGCAAGCCAAGCTATTTGAAGATAACGAAATTCAAGTCCTTAATGAACCTTTTGTAGAATATGGGCAGGACTTGCCGTTTTAAGATTCATGTAACCGTTGTGGCTTGTAACAAAAATATTCAGGAATGGTATGTAGGAATTATTAATATGCACAATATGTGGCTGGTTTGTAATTCATATCATGTCTCAACGTAGAGATTTCATAAACAAAAAGAAAGAAATCAGGATTTCATATCTAATTGATGCTTTTCGTCGTATAGAAGACGCATCGCAGAGATAATGATAAGCTTCTTCAATTAGAATCAGCCATTGCGGATATACAGCTATTTGGGACAAAACAACAAGTAGAGTTATCAAGAAAGTTTGCTACGGATTTTGCGAACAATCGCAATGCTGATGCTATGCCTTTACTGTATAATCTTCGCGATGATTTAAGAAAAGAATTGAATTTAGAAGCCCTAACTAATACCCAATGGATATGTTTAAGAATAACGAATAGGGATATATAGGATTACGGTAATGTATATAAGTATGTAATTTGATATAACGAGTGTGTTTTGTTTGTCCACCCATATCCTCCCATCGCATCAGATCTCCTCGGATGGTGTGGTTTTCGCAAATTTCATATGAATTTGATTAACTGCTTGATGTTTAATGTGTGGTCAATTCTTCAACGAGTATGAATATTAGACTCTTTCTAATAGATTAAACGATTGAAGCCGGCGGGATGAGCAATTTTGCTTATCCCGCCGGTGTCTTGTGCTTGAATGGCGGGTGAGACCAGATGTGGATCGGGTTTTGCGGTGCGTGGCAGTGTTTTTCTTATGTGGGTTGGTGCTTTGTTGTGTTTTGCGGAGACGAAATCTGGCGGCGTTTTCAATGAGTGATTGTGGATTAATATGTAACTTTGCAGCCGTAATCGATGATGATGGAAAGCAAGGTTTATGATATTAAGATAGAGGACTATAATTATCCTCTTCCCGATGAGAGGATAGCAAAGCATCCGATAGCACAGCGCGATATGTGCAAATTGTTGTTTTATCGCGAAGGTGAGATTTCTGAGCACGTGTTTCGTGATGTTCCGTCGTTGTTGCCGGAAAATTCCACTTTGGTATATAATAATACAAAGGTAATCAATGCCCGTTTGCGTTTCCGCAAGCCTGGCGGTGGGGCTCTGATTGAGATATTCTGCCTGGAGCCGCTTTCTCCACGCGACTATGCTCAGTCGTTCGCCGCTACGGAATGTTGCGAATGGTTATGCTTTGTGGGCAATTCCAAGAAGTGGAAGCAGGGCGCGTTGTCGCTTGAGCTTACGGCAGAAGGACGGGATATTACTCTTGTGGCAGAGCGCTGCGGACAGAGTGGCAATGCTTTCCGCATAAGGTTCTCTTGGAATGGTAGGGTAACTTTCGCATCGGTTCTCGATGCGGTGGGGGAAATCCCGATACCTCCTTATCTCAATCGTAGTACGGAGCCGAGCGATTCAAACGATTATCAAACGGTTTATTCGCATATCGAAGGTTCTGTCGCTGCTCCTACAGCCGGGTTGCATTTCACGGAGCAGGTGCTTGATGAAATCGACCGTCGGGGGATAAAGCGTTGCGAGCTTACCTTGCATGTCGGTGCCGGGACGTTCCAGCCTGTCAAGTCGGAATCGATAGGCGGGCACGAGATGCATACGGAGTTCATATCCGTGACGCGGGAGCTTATCGACAGCCTGATTAACGCTCCTGGCAGAATCATAGCTGTAGGTACTACTTCGGTTCGTACCCTTGAAAGTCTATATTATATAGGAGTGTCGTTGCACGACAATTGCGGTGACTCGCAGGCGGCGTTACATGTCAGGCAATGGATGCCGTATGAATATGATGGCGGGCTGTCGGCACAAGAAGCGTTGAGGAGCATAGCCGATTATATGGACAGCAATCA
>JADIMC010000072.1 GCA_017694955.1 Candidatus Limisoma faecipullorum | reverse complement strand
CATAAGAATACGGGTCGTCCGGCAAGCGGGATGGTTCTTATCGACGACATACCGCTGGAGGCGTCACAGACATCGACAGGCTGCACGAGCTATTATCTCGACGCGGGCGACGGTCCGGCTTTCCCGTTCGGTTACGGACTGTCATACACCACGTTTGAGTATGGCGATGTCCGCTTGTCGTCAGACTCGATGTCAAAGAACGGAAAGATTGAGGCGGTGTGTACGGTGAAAAATACCGGCAGTGTCGCCGCGTCGGAAACTGTGCAGCTTTATGTGCGCGACCTTGTCGGCTCGTTGGTTCGCCCTGTAAAAGAGCTGAAAGGCTTCGAGAAGATTTATTTGCAGCCGGGAGAGAGCCGTGATGTGAAATTCACATTGAATGCTTCCGACCTTGCCTTCTGGATTTCTGCAAAAGAGAAGATTGTAGAGCCGGGAGAATTCGATTTGTGGATTTCGGGCGATAGCGCGAGCGGCGCATCGGTGAAATTTTCTGTTGTTGAATAATCTAAAATATGAAATATGAATAAAAAGTTAGTTTATGCGATGCTGGCGGCATTTGCGGTCACTGCTTTCAATGCCGATGCCAAGAGCTTTAAAAGAGGAGTGAGCGAGAATGCGTTTACTCTCACGGAAGAGATGGATGTGCTTGTCCCGGGTTGTAGTTGGCTTTATAATTGGGCTAATACTCCGACCAGCAATGCGGATTATATGTCGGATGACACATGGGAATTCATTCCTATGTGTTGGAATGCAAATTATAATTCGGACAATATCCGCAATTATTGCAAGGCGCATCCTGAGACAAAATATTTACTTGGCTTTAATGAGCCGAATTTTGTCGCTCAGGCAAATATGACACCGGAATCAGCTGCTGCCGCATGGCCGCAGGTGAAGGCTCTTGCCGACGAGCTTGGTCTGGAACTTGTTGGTCCGGCAGTCAACTATTCTCCTGACGGGCCGGAGAATGACCCTTATACGTGGTATGCCAAATTTGTGGAGCTTGTAGGGCTTGACGCTTTCGACTACATAGCTATCCATAACTATTCCGGCGGTTCCGGCGGTATGAAGGATATGATTGACCGTTTTTATTCTCTTTATGGCAAGAAAATCTGGGTTACTGAGTTTTGCAGTTGGTCAGGCGACAACATCACTGCTGAAGCGCAAATCGCCTCGATGATAGAGCAGCTTGAGTATCTTGAGAAAGAGGATAAGGTGTTCCGTTATTCTTGGTTCAAGGCAAAAGGCTCGATAACGAATCATCCTTGTTACGGTCTTATTGTCCCGCAGAATGGTTTTGGAGAACGTACTCTGTCGGAGGCAGGAAAGGTGTATGTCTATATGACTGAATTTGACGAGTCGGTATATCATAGTGTTGACGAGGTAGTGCCGGCGTCGGAATATATATCTTCAAAGTCGCTTATGCTTGGCTCTAATGGCGACAGCCTTAACCCAGGGGAATTGGAGATTACACAGCTCAGCTCAGGGGCGTATGCCGATTATCAGTTCGACATCCCTTCGGCAGGCGAATATACGCTTACATTGCGTGTTTCCGGTCAGGGCGAGCCGACGCGTTTCGACCCTTCGATTGCTATCTACAGTGTCGATGAGAACGGCGAGCAGCTTGCAACTTTGGCAGAGGCTACGCAGTTTGCATTGTCGGGCGATAACGCAGTGTTCGAGAATGTGGCGTTCAAATTGCAGCTTCAGGCAGGTAAGCAACGTATCCGCATAGCGGACGCTAACCCGTATATGCCGAGCGGAATACATATCAGCAGCCTTTCCTTCAAGGAAGATTTTGGCGGCGTTGATTCGGTTGTGGCTAATTCAGATGAATTCACGTGTGCGGTAGAAGGAGGTATGTTGCACGTATATGGCGCGTCGGTAGCGTTGAGAGGAGAGGTGTATGATTTGAACGGCAGATTGGTTATGAGCGGCGCTTTTGACGGAAATATGATGTCTGTAAGCGGACTTGCTGCCGGAATGTACGTTCTGAAATTATATACTGCCGGCGGAATGCAGGCTTTGAAATTTTACAGATGATTTAGCATAGACAGTTGAGTTAGGTTTTATTTGGGAAGCGGGGTGATGGCTTTTGCCATCACCCCGCTTTTTCGTTTTGCTCAAAGCATTGCTGTCAGAGCGGTTGCCGTTACAGGTATTCGTCGCCGAAATTGGCTTTCACTTCATTAACGTATTGCTTGATTTTCTGTTCTTCCGACAGCGGGCATATGAGCAGGATATCGTCATCGTCAACCACTATGTAGTCTTTTAAGCCGGAAGCCACTACCAGCTTTTCTTGCTTTGCGGCAAAGATATTGTTTTCGCATCCTGACAACACGGTCTTGCAGTTGCGTATCACGTTCCCGGTTTCTGTCTTTGGCGATTTTTCGTAGAATGCGCCCCAAGAGCCCACGTCGCTCCAACCGAAATCTGCACGTTGCACGAACACGTTCTTTTCTTTCTCCATTACAGCGTAATCGATTGAGATGTTGGGGCATGCCGGGAATTCCTTTTTGATGAATGCCATTTCTTTCTCTGTCCCGAATTTTCCGAGACCTTTGTCGAAACGCATGGCAATGTCGGGTACGTGCTCGTGAATTGAGTCGATTATCGTGTTGACGCCCCACAAGAATATTCCGGAGTTCCATGCGAATTCACCGCTTTCTACAAACACTTTTGCCAGTTCGAAGTCCGGTTTCTCAGTAAATGTCTTGACTCGTGAGAAGCCGTCGATTTCCTCTTTGCCCATTTGTATGTATCCATATCCTGTCTCCGGGCGGTTTGGTTGTATTCCCATAGTCAGAAGATATGGATAGCGTGCCACAAAGTCCAAGCCACGTGTCACGCAGTCCTTGAACACGTCTTCCCGAAGGATGAGATGGTCGGAAGGGCTGACGAGCATCACTGCATTGGGATTGATGGCGCGTATGTGGTAGGCGGCCCACGCTATGCATGGCGCGGTATTGCGACGGTCCGGCTCGAGCAAGATTTGGTCGTCGGAAAGCTCAGGCAGCTGTTCTTTTACAAGCGGGGCATATTTTTCGTTGGTCATGGCAAGTATGTTCCTGACCGGAATGATGTTGCTTACTCTGTCATAGGTCATCTGCAGCAACGAACGGCCTGTCCCGAAAAAATCGAGGAACTGTTTCGGACGGGCTGCTTTGCTGAACGGCCAGAACCGGCTTCCGATTCCGCCGCACATTATCACACAATATCTGTTTTCCATAATTATTTGGATATGAAAATTCCGTAATTTTTCTAACTGCTAAATTACGGTATTGTTCTTAACATTGCAAATTATCATATTTAAATAATCTTATAATATCATTATCTATTGAAAACATTTGTCCATATGGGATTGGTGTTTTTTTGGATTTTATGGCATAGGTGTGCGGTTGTTGGAATAATTTTGTAACTTCGTTGCTTGAAATAATCATTTATGGACGATTGGAAGCAGCGTACGGAATTGTTGTTGGGGAGTGGTGGCGTTGCCACGCTTTCCCGTAGCCGTGTGCTTGTTGTCGGCGTCGGCGGTGTCGGGGCATATGCCGTGGAAATGCTTGCCCGTGCCGGTGTCGGAAAGCTTGATATTGTTGACGGGGACAATGTGGGTGTCACTAACGTCAACCGGCAGCTCCCGGCTTTGCATTCCACAGTCGGGCAGCCGAAAGTGGAGGTGATGTGCCGTCGCATTGCCGATATCAATCCGGAAGCGGAAGTCAAGGCAATCAACTGTTTCATAACTGAAGATTCAGTCCGGATGCTGCTGGATGGCGGCAATTATGATTTCGTGGTTGATGCCATCGACTCTGTTGCCCCGAAAGTGGCGCTCATAAAGCATTGTCTTGCCAGTGGACTCAGGATAATTTCGTCGATGGGCGCAGGAGGAAGGATTGACGCGTCGAAAGTGCGCTATGCGGATCTTTGGGAAACTTATAACGACGGGCTGGCGAAGGTTGTGCGCACGAGATTGAAAGCTGAAGGGATAAGGAGAAAGCTCCCGGTGGTGTGGAGCGAGGAAATGCCTGAAAAAGCGGCCGTAATGCTTACCGATGAAATTGCCAACAAGCGGTCGAGCTATGGCACGGTTTCTTATCTTCCGGCTATTTTCGGTTGCATGCTTGGCGCGTATGTCATTAGAAAACTTACAGGAAAATGATAGAGATAAAGGATATACATAAAAGTTTCGGCGTTTTGCAGGTGTTGCGTGGCATTGATGTGACAATCAAAGCGGGTGAGATAGTCTCGATTGTCGGACCGAGCGGCGCAGGAAAAACCACGTTGCTCCAGATTGCCGGCACACTCGATAAACCGGACTCAGGCAAAGTGCTTTATGATGGAGTTGACGTGCTTTCTTTATCTGAGAAAAAACTGTCGGCTTTCCGTAACCGTAACATAGGTTTTGTCTTCCAGTTCCATCAGTTGCTGCCGGAATTCACGGCGTTGGAGAATGTGGCAATACCAGCTTTGATTAAAGGAGAAAGCCGTCAGGCGGCATACAGACGTGCTGCGGAGCTGCTCGATTATCTCGGGCTTTCCGACCGTGCAGGGCATAAGCCTTCGGAGCTGTCGGGAGGGGAGAAGCAGAGAGTATCGGTGGCGCGGGCTCTGGTCAATAAGCCTGCCGTGGTTTTTGCCGACGAGCCATCCGGAAGCCTTGACACGAAAAACAAGCAGGAGTTGCATAATCTGTTTTTCAATCTCCGTAAGGAGTTCGGGCAGACTTTTGTGATTGTCACCCACGACGAGTCGTTGGCAGCCGTCAGCGACCGTGTGCTGAAAATGCGCGACGGAATAATAGAAGCCGAGTCACGAAACGATATGTTTTTGGAATAGGATGCTGAAGAAAATATTTGGCATATTATTTGTAATTTTGTCAATGGCTGGTTGCGACGAGCCGGAATACGACTATGGCGATTTCCTTGAGGTGATAGCCGTGTATGAAGGTGCTGGCGTGGATGGAAGCGGAAGCGTGTTCGCATATCAGGCGCGCAATGACAGTCCCGTCGTCACTCTTCATTCGTCATCGATGATAAGCGGTGTGCGAAAAGGGGAGAGGGTTCTGTTGCGCTACACCGTTGTTGACGATTTGAGTGGCGAGGAAAAAAAGATACGTGTCGATGGCGTGAGCAGAATTGTATGTGACGTGTTGAGGCAGGTTGACGGTTCCGTCTATGACGTGCTCGACTCCACACCGATTGATATGACGAGCATATGGAGAAGCGGCAATTATATCAATGTGTATTGTTGGGTGCCGTATGCCGGTCCGAAATTCCAGATGCTTCTGGTTGCAGACTTGTCAACGCTTGACGAGGCAGTCCCGGCGCTGAGGCTTGTATATGGAATTCTGGAAGGCGAGCCTTCATTTGAGAGGAAGTGCTATGCCTCGTTCGACATTACAAACCTTTGGCAACGTGAGACTTGCCGTGGTGTGAGGATATATGCTGACGACGTTGATGGTGAAAAAGTTTATGAGTTTAATAAAATATAAAGACAAAATAAGATGGAAAATAACGACAAAAAAAGAGAAATCAAAATCGAGCTAACGCCGGAGATGGCTTCCGGTAAATATGCCAACCTTGCGGTTATCTCGCATTCTGTGAACGAGTTCTTTATGGATTTTATCAGTGTGGTTCCTAATTCTCCGCAAGCACGCGTGCAGAGCCGTATCATCATGACTCCGGAAAATGCCAAGACTTTGCTTATGGCATTGCAAGACAATCTTCATAAATATGAGCAGACTTTCGGAACGATTGTGCCGAAGGGTCATAATAATCCGGCAGGCAATCCACCGTTTATGCCGATGGGCGGCCAGGCATAATATATATTAAGGTATATGGAAAATCCTTTGTTCATTTATAATTCTCTGACTCGTAAAAAGGAGCGTTTTGTTCCGTTGCACGAGCCCAATGTGGGAATGTATGTGTGCGGTCCTACGGTCTATGGCGATCCGCATCTCGGGCATACACGTCCTGCAATCACGTTCGATGTGCTTTTCCGTTATCTGAAGCATTTGGGATACAAGGTGCGCTATGTGCGCAATATAACTGACGTGGGGCATCTTGAGCATGACGCTGACGATGGCGAGGACAAGATTGCAAAGAAGGCACGGTTGGAACAGCTGGAGCCGATGGAGGTGGTGCAGTTTTACCTCAATCGCTACCATAAGGCGATGGATGCATTGAATGTGCAGTCGCCGAGCATAGAGCCGCATGCTTCCGGACACATAATAGAACAAATAGAGTATGTCAAGACGATACTCGATGCCGGTTATGCTTATGTGAGCGACGGCTCGGTGTATTTCGATGTGCTGAAGTACAATAAGACTCATCATTACGGCGAGCTTTCCGGCAGGAATGTGGATGAGCTGCTCAATACCACGCGGGAGCTTGACGGACAGACCGAGAAACGTAATCCTTGCGATTTCGCTCTTTGGAAGAAAGCCGCTCCGGAGCATATTATGCACTGGCCTTCACCTTGGAGTGAGGGTTTCCCTGGGTGGCATCTTGAATGCTCGGTGATGGGTGAGAAGTATCTTGGCGAGACTTTCGATATCCATGGCGGTGGTCTCGACCTTATGTTCCCTCATCATGAGTGCGAGATAGCCCAGTCGGTTGCACATTGCGGACACGAGGCTGTGCGCTATTGGATGCACAACAATATGATTACCATCAACGGGCAGAAGATGGGCAAGTCGCTTGGGAATTTCATCACGCTCGAACAGTTCTTTACCGGGTCGCATCCGTTGCTTACGCAGGCTTATTCGCCGATGACTATACGTTTCTTCATTCTTCAGGCGCACTACCGCGGCACTGTCGATTTCTCAAACGAAGCGTTGCAGGCGGCTGAAAAAGCATATGAGCGTATGGTTGATGGCTGGAGAAGGTTGCAGAATCTGCAACCGGCTGCCGCATCGACAGTGGACGTGAAGGGATATCGTGCAAAGTGTTATGAGGCTATCAATGATGATTTGAACACGCCGATAGTGATAGCTACTTTGTTTGACGCTTGCCGTGTGATCAATCAGGTGAATGATGGAAAGGCGGCGTTGACACAGGCGGATATCGACGAGCTTAAAGATTTGTTCGATACTTTCCTGATTGATATCCTTGGAATACGTACCGATATTGTGGAAAGTGGAAATTCCGAGGCTCTTGAACCTTTTGAAAAAGCAATCGACCTTCTTCTTGAAATCAGAAAGGATGCGAAATCGAAAAAAGATTGGGCTACATCCGACCTTATTCGCAAGCGTCTTGAAGAAGCCGGATTCGACGTAAAGGACACGAAAGACGGCTTTGAATGGTCGTTAAAAAGGTGATAAATGATAAAAATATCGATAAAAAGGGGAGAATTGTACAATTTGTCATAAAAAAATGATAAAAATATGCGTGATTACGGGAACTTCTCGTATCTTTGCATACAAGATTTGGTGAAGATAATAACATAATATCAAAGATATATTACACTTCAACCTTAATCATTTAGTCTAAATTTCCCTACGTCGTTGACAGAAAAGAAGTTTGTGAAAATCGAATGGATGTTAAAACGACAAAACGGCGGTTATGGATTGACTGCTGTCAGAGCGGACGAAAGTCCGCTCTATTTTTTTTGCTCAGAAGAATTTCATATGGTTTTTACGGCACGGAGGATTTCGCGTTTCCCGTGTGGAGGACCGGGCAGACGCTCGACGGAAAATCCTGCGGCTTGCAAGCGGCGGCGCACTTCTCCTTTCGCGCAATACGTGGTGAGGATACCTCCGGATGACATCGCTTTGTGGATTTTCTGAAAAATCGGGCCTGTCCACATTTCAGGCTGTTTTTCCGGGGCGAAAGCATCGAAATACACTATATCGACATCTGTGGGTAGCTCTGTCGATTCTTCTGTGAAATCGCGTTTTATTTTCTTGATGGAGAAAGCGGGACTTATTCTTGTCAGTTCCTCCCATCTTGTTTCGTGTATTTGCCTTAATAAGCTGCCTGACGGCAAAGAAAAATAGCCTGTAGCTC
>JADIMC010000071.1 GCA_017694955.1 Candidatus Limisoma faecipullorum | reverse complement strand
GCATCGCAACGGCTGTCACCGCAGAAGTCAGGAATCCCACCAAAGCGACGATGGCAAGCACCACCAGCACATCTGTAAATGCTACGGCAACAGGATAGCTGTCGATAAGCAGCGTACCTGAATCTGCGCTGAACTTTATCAGCCCGAAATATTGCTGCAACAGGCACAGCCCTACCCCGACCACGATTCCCGCCACCGCTCCTGTAAGAGAAATCAGCCAGCCTTCAGCCACAAAAACATTAGTTATCATCTTATTGTCCGCACCCAATGAGCGCAAAACGGAAATGCTGCTGTCCTTTTCAATTATAAGAATGGCAAGAGTGCTTATAATATTGAAAGAAGCTATTATCAGGATAAATCCCAGCAACAAGAATGTGACCCACTTCTCAACATTTATCATCTTCAACGAATTACTATGCTGCATAAGCCTGTCTTTAACGACATAACCGTCGCCAAGGGCAGCCTGCACCGCATCGCGCACTGCAGCCTCATCCGCTCCGGCATCCAACGCCACCTCGACGGCAGTCGCCTCCGTCGTATAATCAAACAACTTACGGGCAAAATCAATAGGGACAATAGCATAATTCATATCATACTCCGTCTGTTCCACCTCAAACACCCCGGAAATGAAAGCCTCGCCTTTACGGAACGCAGTCATAGGAATCGCCGGATTAACAGCCCCTCTGCGTTTTGGAGAATATATTTCCAAAGGCACATAATATCCCGGATGGGCTTCAAGCGCGACCGCCGTTCCGACACTTACCACAGCAAAAGAATACCCCTGCATTTCCAGCAAATAAGACCCGTCCGACTTGACAAGCGACGATATTTCCGTCATATCGCCGTATTCATCCGTCACCCCCTTCAACGTGACCGGCTGCTGTTTGTCGCCATAAACGGCAAGAGCATTGTCGGTAATCGTGGGTATCGCCATTCTGACACCGTCAACCCCCTTGACTGCCACAATCACGCTGTCGGCATTCGCAATCACCTTCCCCTGAGAAGCCTCTACCTTCAGCTGCGGGTCGATGCGCGACAGATTCCTGCTGACCAAATCCGAAAAGCCGTTGAAAACCGACAGCACACACACCATTGCCATAGCCGTGACGGCAACAGCACATACCGAAATCGCCGAAATCACACTTACTGCCGTATGCGATTTCTTCGACTTCAGATAGCGCAAAGCTATGCGGAATGGCAACTTGTTCATATCAACGACGAAGAAAAAATCTATTCTTCCCCTTCTCCGGATTCAGCGCCACTGTCGGGATGCAATGCCTTATCCTGCTTCAAAATATTGTCGATGTGCTCGATATAATCCAAAGAATCATCAATGAAAAACGACAATTCCGGAATACGGCGCAACTGAAATCTGACAATCTTCCCTAATTCGTAACGGATTGTCTTGGCATTACCGTTAATGTTCTTCAATATCTCTTGTGCCCGTTCGGAAGGAAAAATGCTCAAATATCCGCGAGCCACGCTCAAATCGGGCGACACGCGCACCGCACTAACCGACACCAGCACACCGCCCATGGCCGCAGTCTGGCGACGGAACAGCTCGCTCAATTCCTTTTGAAGCAGTCTTGCTATCTTTGCTTGTCTTGTACTTTCCATATCAACTATTTTTGGAATACAAAGGTAATGCAAATCATACGCAATGTCAACACCGTCCGCCAAAACGAAACAGGCGCATACGGAAAGAATCCGTATGCGCCTGTTTTACGAAACGATGAAATATCTTACCTTACAGCGACCTTTTGCACCATTCCGGCAACTTTCACCACATATAATCCCTTTTCAAGAGCGAAAACATTCTCACCCTCCGTAACATTGAAATCAGCAACAAGCCGCCCCGCAGGGTCATAAACATAAGCATGGCAGCATTCAGCAGCCACGACAACCAAGTTTCCGGCTCCGCCATAAACAGATACTTCACCGGCCACGTCCACACTTTCAACGGAGCCTTGTCCGCCAACCCATACTTCGTTAGAAGCAGACGAAACAACCGTCTCCTCCGCTCCGTTAGTAGCAGCCACCACGTAGTAAGAGAATCTTTCCCCATCACGCTTATCCGGCGTGGCTACATAGCAGGAAGTGCCGCCATATACTGCAACATCATCATACAGACGCGTTACCACCGAACCGGCAGAAAGTTCTTGCGTGACTTTAACATCATCAATATACACGACGCCCGACAATCCGTAATCCGAATTATTCTCGTCGCCGAAAGTCATCACAAGATAATATGAACTGCAAGCCGGAAATTCAAATTCAAAAGTTTCCGTGCTATTATTGAAAGTCCTTCTCTGCCAATCACCTGCAGTCTCACCAGTCGCGTTGTTTACAAGAATGACGCCAAATTCAGTAGCCGACGAGCAGTCCGCATCCTTTTGCGCTGTCACGGAAACCTTTATCTTTCCGCTTGCAGTATTGCCCGACACAGAATATACCGGAGTGTAGAGCATCGAGTACTGCCCCATGATACTATAATAGTTTTTCAATGCCACCATACCATCGACCATCAATGTGGTTACACCTTCCCAGTTAGGATAGTGAGTATATTCGTCGAGGAAACAGTTCAGACTGTTATACACAGGATTGTCTGGCGTCCCTTCGGTTGAGCCGGAAAAATCCTCGTCCTCCATTACATATTCTCCGCTTGCCGGCACAGTGTAATACGATAAAGTTGCCAACTGATAATACACGGCATTCTCTACCTCCGTCCAGTTGGCACGGAATCCGTCATCGGTCACTTCGGTCGCAGCCAATGCCACCGGTGTCCCCACCGATTCGGAAGGTTCTTTCACCACGACCATCGACGACTCTTCCGACACCAATGTCCCGTCGGTTGCCTGTACCGTATAGAAATACAGACGTGAAGCATCAAGTCCTGTAACCGGACAGCTTATTCCGGTCACTTCCTCATCCTGCAGGAAATATTGTTGTTCGTTGTTCTCGAAATAGAACACATCAAGCAGATACGAAGTAGCTCCTACCACCTCGTTCCAATTGGCCGTGAAACCTGTTTCCGTAATATCGGTAGCTTCAGTAGGTACAGGAGCTGCAATCGACGGCTCTTCTTCCACATCAAGTTGGGTAATCTCAACATCATCGATAAAAACCGGTGCATCACCATAGAACTGAATCATCGTCTGGCTCAGTCCTCCGGTGCAAGGCACCTCCACCACGCCCCAACGCGTATCAATCACAGCATATCTTCTTCCTATTGCCCCAGAGACTCCTCCCCATGCAATATAAAAATTGGTTGAACCTGACTGTGCACGGAACGACACCTTTACTGTGAAATTTCCGTCATTTTTCGACAAGTCGAGAACCGGGGTGGCAAGCAAAGCCATCTTCCCATCGGAGAGATAGCAGCATCCCCCTGCTTGAAAAACGTTTACGCCCGACCATCCGTAAGTCTGGATATAGTCCTGCATTATCACACCTTGCGAATCCACAATATTAGTCATATCAGGAGCTTCTTCCGACCCGGCGGTGAACTTGTCGAAATTCTCGCTCAGCACTACCGTCTCGTCCTCTGCCGCCTGTGCAGCAACCGCAGAGGCATCAACCGGGCTGCAAATAGCCGCAGTCATCCTTCCGGTACGGAATACCTGCTTCTGAGCATGCCTTTCCGTTCTTGCCACGCTCCTGCCGTCCCAATTCCCGGCAAATACACTACCGCCGGAGACAAGGGCACACAACATACAAACTATAAATTTGTTGCTAATGAATTTTTTCATTTCAATACAATATTACTTTTTCTATTACAGAAACATTCTCTCCATTCACTTTTACCACATACACTCCCGGCTCTCCAAGAGTAATTTCTGTTGTCCCGGCAACCGACGTCCTTTCAGCGACAAGCTGCCCGGAAACATTATAAACATGCGTATCCGCCTGCCTGTCGGTTTCCACAAATATGGAATTACCAGAAGCACGCACGGCAATCCCTTCCGCCGCGGCATCTTCCACGCCGGCATAATGATAAACAGTCTTCTCGATTACAGCAGACTCATTATCTCCTTCATAAAGGCATACCACACCATATTTATGACTGCCTTGCGAGGCAGAGCAATCGATGAACGTGCGGCTCGAAGTGAATCCTATCAATTCATCATCACGATATACATTAAAGCCCAACGGATACGCAGCCACATCAGTAGCAGGGTCATAATCCCCGCTGAATTCCGGCTGCTCTCCCGGGACGAATACCGGCTCCTCGCCTTTTTCCATATCCGCGCGGAGCAATGGATTGAGCGACAGCAAATCATCGCTCCATATGCCGTCAACCATTGTCAGATTACCAAGTCCTGGATTCGTATTCTCGCTTTCACAGATAAGCCTTATCGTACCATCAGTGGTGACAAGGTTTACACCGATGAGATAGTCATAGCCGGCCTCAATAGCGACCGGGTCAAGAAGCAGACGCTCGCACCATTGCCCGGAAGCATATTCCGACACCGTACGCTCGCTTACGACTTCCGCCGCATCGCTTCCTTCAGGCATACGCCATACCCGTATCTTATAAGTAGTGGTCCGTTGGCTCGTGAACGGGAAAAACGATATGCGGCTTATGTTATAACCTATATAAGCCTTCAAATCTGCAGCATCGAAACGCTGAGCATAATCCAGTTCCGTGCAATCCACATATTCATATACCACATTGTCAAGCGTCATATCCGTGCAACGGGTCAGCCGCATCTCCATATCCCACGAAAGCGTCACTTCCATACCTTCCGATACAGCCGAAAGCGATTCTATCCTGTTGACAGGCACTCTTACCGTAGCGGATGCAAAAGGTGAATACAATCCGTTTTCATATAGCACATCAACCTGATATGTGGCTACTTCCTTCGTCAAGGAACGGTCGATATAAGCGAGTTCCTGTGTCGATGTCAGGAATTCACCGTCACGGAATATACGGTAAAGCTCCACTCCCGGCTCTCCGGGGGCAACCCACGACAGAGCAACGACCCCACGCTTGGCTGATACCGAAAAATCACGGACAGCGGCAGGAACTTCCTCTTTCACGTAATTGAATGAGACAAATTCTCCGTTTGATTCAATGTCTGTAAGCTTGCAATATGCAAATTTGCCATCATTGGAATGCGAGGAAGGCAGCGTGGCATCGGAAAATTCCGTTTTGCCCGACGTCCCCGGGAAAGGAGCGCCGGCTGAATTGATGTCGCCGAAAGAAGCAGGTGTAGAAGCCGGCTCGCCGTCAGCAGACGCACAAACAGTATAAATGCCCTGCTTTGAAGTCGCGTTAACCTCATTCATATCGATTGTGCCGCTTATGCGGTCCTCGTCCACGTGATAGATTATCAGTCCATTGCCGGGAAGCATACGGTCGAACTTCTTAGGATAACGGTTTTCCAAAACAAAATAATCACTTTCGTCAGTGGTGTTCATTATGTATCCGGCCGGCTCGTCACTGGCAACAGGCACATCTTCTACCGTGCACGATTCCGTGAGGATTTCCGGCACCACCCATCCGAACTGCATCTTCTGCCACATATTTATGTGCGATGGCGAGTCGCCTGATTCCTTATATTCGCTCCAGATTCCCTCTGCCATACAGTCCCAGACTCCTGTTCCTCTATAATATCCGCCGGTTTCATAATCCACATCATAAAAATCAGGTGCGCCGAGATTATGTCCGAATTCGTGGCAGAATACGCCTACAGTAGCCATTTGCCCCGGAAGCAGCAACTCCGGCTGAATGGTATATTTTCTTACGCGTACACCGTCGAATTCCACATTAAGCAGCTCTGCGCTGTGTGACCATATATCGGACGGCATACCGGTCACCTCCGCTCCCTGTCCTTGATGGATAATCGACAATCCGTCGAGCACACCGTCGCCGTCGTTGTCGTAATCGCGCAAATCAACTTCATCATCGACAAGAGTCAGCGCGTCAGTTATGAGGGAAGTCATATCTTCCGTGCTGTACATCGATTTGTCCTTCGGCAGAGTTATCCATCCCATAACTGTAGTTTCGACATCCAGCTTGCCATAAGAATTCTCAAGATAAAAATCACGGAAACTGCCCGTTCCGTTGTAATTCTCCTCATTCATCATATCAGAATATCGATCTGCCTCGATAACGGTCTTCGTGTCGGCAAAATTCACAAGCAGCATCAAGAGTTTACGCTTACCTTCCAACGGAAATGTGCCGTCTGACTGCAAGGTTTTTATTCTCATCGGAACAGATGACTTCATACGGTTGCTTTTAATCAGCCTATGGATACCGGCTACCGCGCTGTCGTCACCGGTATAAACCACAGAAGATGCTTTCAGCGCATCGGCTCCGCCTTCTGCATACATCAGATATCCTGTTTCCGCCTTCTTAAGCAAATATCCGCCCGAGGACTCCATCCAATGGATGTTCTCATCGCCTCTGACACGATACTTCACCACTTTTCCATCCGGTTGCGTGTAAAAAACGTCTTTTGGATACGCCGGCACTGAATGTGCCGGAAGCGTACCCAAAAGACATATTGCAGAAATCACACACAACAGTCTTTGTTGCAATTTCATCTAACTTTCTACTATTTAATAACTTTTACCGTATTATCGCCAGCTGCTATCACATAGACACCCTTGCTCCAGCCGCTTGCAGAAATCACCACTTCTCCATCAACCGATACGCCGTCGAACATCAACTGCCCGGAAACCGACCAAACTTGAACACGAGCGCCGTCGGCAAGACCAGACACTTTGTAATCTGCACCGTCGGCAGAAACAGAAATAGTGACTTCGTCATTCTCGATTCCTTCCACTGAGCCTTCTGTAAGCTTATGGATAGTTACCCAAGGCATTACAGTGAAGCTATATCCCTCAAGAGCCGGACAGAATTCATCGGCACGGCAATATGTACCGTCAGGCGTGAAATTCGTTCCTTCGATAGCATTTTCCGGGAGGACATACAGAGTGGTCTGCAAATTTGCATGGCGGCGTGTGTCGGCACCGATATAAGAACGTTGCCAGCCACTGCCAGCCTCCAGATGAATCTGGTCAAACTCGAACGCCACATAGAACGTGCCTTTCACCTTTATTGGCTCATCAAACTTTATCGAGCGGCGTTCCGGCTTATAATAACCATAATCGCCAAACAGCTCCCTTATGTTATAAGTCTGAGAACCGAACGCATTTGCCATGTCGGGCTTGCCGTCCTTTTCCGGATAAAGCACCACTTTTATATTCGCGTCCGCATCATTGACCGGCACTTCTCCCACCGATTCCGCAAAAATGTAGTACATCATTATGTATGCTGACAGCGAGTTCACTGTCATCTCCTGATCAGCAGGTATTTCGAATCTTTCAGCAAAGGCCTTGTAATACGGATTGACACCAACCACATAATTATATAGCACCTCGTATGTGCCGTTCTCCACAACAGCGCCATTCTCGTCGTAAGCCGGAAGGTCGCCTTGCTGGAACACATAGTCCGTAATATCGGAAACCGTCTGTATCGCGTCTTCCGTATCTTCAGTACCGTCATTCAAATTGATGTTGACAGACACTGTCTCTGACGATGTGCCGCCGGCATTAGTCGCTTCAAGAGTCACATCGTATGTTCCTGATGCCGGGAACTTGATTGAAGGCTCTGCGGCAGTAGCATCGGAAAGCTCCGCGCCACCGTCAACAGTCCATTCATAACTGTCGGCACCTTCCGTACGGTTGACCATTTTCAGCTCCTGATTCTTTAACAACAAAGAGCCCGTGAAAAGAGAATTCAGCATATTTCCCGGCTTAATCCAGATTGTAGGAGGAAGCACGTCCTCAGCCGCCCTTATCGCCACATTGTCAATCGCTATGTATCCGTCACTCACGTTTTCCGAGCAAGCCCAGAAAGCAAAGCAGTATTCACCGGCAGTTTCCGGTGTGAATTTAGCCTCATATCTTGTCCAGTCGGAAACCGTCTCATTCTTGATTTCAATAAGGGTTGCGGTATGCATGTCCGACGACTGCTCACGTCCGGCAGTGACCTTGAACGAAGGATTATTCGCGCCACCCGGCATAAACAGGTAGAACGAAGCGACATATTCCTTGCCAGCCTCCATCTCGAACATAGGAGAATAAGCGATATCGCGGCGTGTATCATATACCGACGATGATGTAACCATATACCATTCGCCGGAAACAGCAGGCTTCCAATCAATGTTTGCAGTCACAAACGGAGTCTCGCCGGTAGCAAGCCATCCGATAGGCAGATAGTCCTCGCCTGAATAATGAGTGGCATCATCAAATGTCTCCTCATATGGAAGTGTCGCTTCCCAAGTCACAGGCGGCTCTTCCGATTCAGCAGCAGTAACAGAGAACGAGTCATAGAACACATCACCAACATTGCCCAACGTTGACGAGCACCATAGTCCGAAGCAGTATTGCCCGTCAGCCGAAGGGGTGAATTTCAACTCAAGGTTTTCCCACTCCGTAAGGTCGCCCTCGCTGCTGTAAAGAGTAGTCAGATGAGCGTCGCCCGACTGAGACTGGCCGACAGTAACCTTTGCAGACGGTATGCGCGGAGCTGGAAAGCCTGCCGACAGCATCGTAACGTCAACCTTCACAGTGTACTCAACGCCTGCCTTCATCTCCATCATCGGGGTGAATGCCACATC
>JADIMC010000070.1 GCA_017694955.1 Candidatus Limisoma faecipullorum | reverse complement strand
ATGAGAGAAAGAGTGTTCAAGCGGAAGATTTATGATCAAATGCTTAAATGGAAGAAAGAAAGCAATGGGAATACGGCTCTTTTAATTAAAGGGGCGCGTCGGATTGGTAAATCAACGATTGTTGAAGAATTTGCTCGAAAGGAGTATCAGTCATATATAATAATTGATTTTTCCATTGTTGGTGAGGCTGTTAAGGAACTGTTTTCTGATCTTTCTGATTTGAACTATTTTTTCTTGCGGCTTCAGTCTTTGTTTAATGTGTCGTTGTATGAGCGTAAATCTGTGATTGTTTTCGATGAAGTACAACTTTTTCCGCCAGCCCGTCAGTCAATAAAGCATTTGGTGAAAGATCATCGTTATGATTATATTGAGACAGGTTCACTTCTGTCAATAAAGAAAAATGTGAAAGGGATTGTGATACCGAGCGAGGAAACACGAGTTTCAATGTATCCGATGGATTACGAGGAGTTTTTATTGGCAATCGGGAAAGAGCAGACTTATGAGCTGATAAAGCATTCATATGATAATTTCTTGCCATTGGGAGATGCTGTTAATCGCGATATGATGCGTGATTTTCGTTTATATATGCTCATAGGTGGTATGCCGCAAGCTGTAAATGCTTATCTTGAATTGAATGATTTTGCTGCAGTGGATGCTGTGAAACGGAATATTCTGGAACTTTATATGGACGATTTCCGTAAGATAGACCCTTCCGGACGTATTTCGCGGTTGTTTTTCTCAATACCGGCTGAGTTGTCACGCAATACAATGCGATATAAAGTTGGGAGTGTCATAGAAAATGCTACTGTTTTGCGGCTTGGTGAATTGTTGATGGATATGGCAGACTCTATGACTGTGAATTTCGCTTATCATGCCAATGATCCGAATGTGGGTTTCTCTATTCATGCTGATTATAACCGTTTCAAAATGTTCCTTTCCGATACAGGGCTGTTTATCACTTTAGCTTTTATGGATAAGGATTATACTGAAAATGAAATATATCGTAAACTTCTTTCTGACAAGCTTAGCGCCGATTTGGGGTACGTGTATGAAAATGTCATTGCCCAGATGTTGAAAAGCGCTGGAAACGAGCTGTTCTATTATACATTCAAAGAGGAAGTGGCAAAAGTGGATATGAAGAAAGCTACTGTGAACCGTAATTATGAAGTTGATTTTTTATTGTCAAGGAAAGACAAGATTTGTCCGATAGAGGTCAAATCGTCAGGATACAATTCTCATAAGTCGCTTGATAAATTTCGGGAAAGGTTCTCGGAAAGAATTCAGAGAAGATATCTTTTATATACCAAGGATGTGCGAAAGGATAATGACATATTATGCCTTCCGGTATATATGGCGGCATTCCTATGATTTGATGCTGTGAGCGGGATAACGGAGGATTTTAGCGAAATAATCGTATATTTGTAGCGATAACAAACGGAATACAATGGCATATAGCAAGACTTATGTGGTGTGGGAGGGCAGGCATCCCGGTATATATTCGTCGTGGGAGGACTGCAAGGCGGAAGTGGAAAACTTTCCCAATGCCCGTTACAAGGCTTTTTCAAACCGAACGGAAGCCATTATGGCATATCGCGAAAGCGACAGGGAGGCATCGGAGGTGTTGCGCAGCATTTCACGTCATCTGAAGGAAGAGTCCGCCGGCTATATGTCGAATCCTGAAATCAATCCTGACAGTATCGCTGTAGATGCCGGGTGCAGCGGCAATCCGGGGAAAATGGAATACCGGGGCGTGTATTTACGTACCGGCAAAGAGGTTTTCCACCAAGGGCCGTTTGAGCACGGCACTAACAATATTGGGGAATTCCTTGCAATAGTCCATGCCCTCGCCTTGTTGAAGAAAAACGGCAGCAATATGACGGTTTACAGCGACAGTGCGGTGGCGCAAAAATGGGTGCGCGACAAGCGTTGCAACACAAAACTGGAGAAGAACGACAAAAATTCGGAGTTGCATGCGCTTATTCTGCGGGCTGAAGCCTGGCTTGCCGCGAATGACTATGCAAATCCCGTTATGAAATGGAAAACTGACAAATGGGGTGAAATTCCTGCCGATTTCGGGCGGAAATGATTTTTCTGGTGGTAAAATCATCGTGAAAATGGCGGATTGCTGAAAAAATAGCCGCAACATTTGCGAAATTCAAAGTATTGCCGTATCTTTGCAATCGCTTTTGACAGATAATGTCAAAACGGTCCCATAGCTCAGTTGGTTAGAGCATCTGACTCATAATCAGGGGGTCCTTGGTTCAAGCCCAAGTGGGACCACAAGAAAGCAGCCACAAACGGATTTTGTGGCTGCTTTCTTTGTTTTTCCGAAAAGTTGAGTTTCGTTTCAAGGATAAAAAAGAGGCGCGTCCTTTGGGCGCGCCTCTTAGCTATAGGATAAATTCTCGTGGAATGTTATCTTACCATTACTTTCTCAGTCTTGCCGTCAACAACGACAACATAGACACCGGCAGCGACATTAAATACTCTCTCGTTGCTGTTGAGAGCCACAGCCTGACCGTTGATGCCATAGATGGAAACACCCGTCGCAGGCTCGCCCACGATACGGATTTCACCGCGTCCGGCAACCACAGCCACAACGTCCTCAACATCCTCAACACCGCCTTCTACTTCCGTGAGAGTGACAGTACCGGCCTCAAGGTCGACAACGATGTCGTAGATAGCGGCTTTAGCCTTGTAAGAAGTGTCGCCGTTATTGCCGATTTCGGCTGCCACACCATCGGTTATTTCAGTGTCTGAAACAGCCGGGCCAAAACGGTTGGCGTTGACTGTATTCCAGTCTTCTTCATCCGCGCCGAGCTGCTCTACAAACGCAAAGTAGCCGTATCCGCTCTCGCCATTGTCGTAGATTTGAATGTCCTCTGCCCTATAGACATTGGCATCGGCATCTTTCACGAGCTCTTTGCCAACGTTAGGCAAGAATACCACATCTTCAGTGACATTACCGATTATATAGAGAGTTTCAGGATATTCCACAACCGGCTCGCCCTCTACGAGGATTGTCATGTTCTTGAGGTCAACCGTCACGTCGAATGTTCCTACCGCGCCTATGCAGATTGCGCCCGTGCCTTTCACGATAGGCATTGCTGTGCCGAGTGCTACGGTAGCGTTATCTTCCGCAAATCCCCAACGGTTAGCGTTAACTGTTTCCCAATCAGCGTCGAGAACAGAAACTATGCCGATATTGTCGGTGACTGCATTCGTAGTGATTTGGGCAGTGTAGACACCCTCTTCGCCTTTCTTCATCTTTATGCCTGTTTCAGGACTCCATACAGGATCGGTCACACCGCCGATGATGAAGAGTTCTGCAGGATATTCGTCGCTCGTGATTGAAACGTCGTACTTGCTCGGCGCTGCAACCACAACCTCTCCGCTTTCGCGCGGCAGTGAGAACGATTTCAGCCATTCTCCGCTGTTGCCTACGATATAAAGGTTGTCGGCTATGTCCCATGCTATGTCGTTGCAATTACGCCCGATAGTAGTTTCAAAATTGAACTCTTCGGTAAGGACAGGCTTCCCATCTGCATCTTTAGAAACGGCGTAAACCGTAATGGTATTTGATCCTGTGCCGATTGCAAGGCGTGTGAAGTCGTGATTGAACGCTATGCCGCCACCTCCGTAATATAGACCGCCGCCGTCTTCAACCTTATAATCTTCTTCGCCGGCAGCGTTGATGTGTACCAGTGTCGGCTCATCGGCTGTAGCCGTTGCGCGTGAGTTGGCATACCATATTCCGCCCTCGTTGTCGTACAATACAGTCGTGTTGGTATGGGTTATGGTGTATTTGCCACTCAATGCCGCTATGTTGCGCGACGGCGCGGTTGTCCACTCAGTTGCAGTACCGAGGTCGTACTCGTCTGTGCGGTAGCCTCCGTATGCAAATTGACCGCCGTTATTGTTGGAGAGCATCAATACTTTCAAGTTGGAGCCTTTGCCTTTTACGTCCATGCTTACGTTGGGCGCTGCCATGAATTGGCCGTCAGCGGTCTGTATGTCGTATCCGTTAGGTGTCCCGCTGATTATAGGTTTGAAATCGGCGTTCAAGTCTTCGGGATTTACTTCCCACAATGCCACGCCGTTTTCGTTTTGTCCTGAGAGAAGCACACGGCCGTCTTCTGTGATGCGTACCTTGCGCGGATCGTAAGATGTAGTTCCGTTCGTGAACTTTTCTTGGAATGTCTGTCCGCCCTTGAAAGCGTAAGAGCCTTCAGCATTGGTCACAGGATTAAGCATTTGGTCGAAGATATACAAGCCTTGTCCGTTGCCTTCGCCATAGCTGTGGTAAGTGGCACTCGTCGACGGCATAGCCTCTGTCATATACAAACGTCCGAAATATGGACTGTCGGTGTTATTGTCGATAGCCACACCTGCTGGATGGTAGAAACGGTATGCTTTTTCAGCAACTGCTGCTTCAGTCAGGGCTTCGCTGGTGACAGCTACGCGGAACGACACCTTAGTATCCTCCGGAACATCGGCAGCCGGAATCGTCACAGTGTTGAGGTTGTTGACAGCAGTTTTGTTCTCGTCTGTATATTGTGCGATAGTCGTGCCGTCGTATTCCTTAACCACCTCGCCGTCAGCCCAAAGCTGAACCTTAACCTGCGATGCCGGAGCGTTCAGACGATAAGAAACCACATGGTTGCCGGTGTGGTGTTCAACCTTGATATCGTAGGCATAAGCGTTGCGAGCCTCAAGCAACACCGGCTTCGGCAGCGAGAATGTGTATTTCGCTACCAATTGCCCCGGAACGTATTGGTAAATGTTGGCAGTGTATTCGTCAACCTTTTCTACCGCCAACGCATTTTGATTGGGAGTGGCGGCTGATGTCGAGAATTCCTCCTCGTGTGTAGCTACAACCTCATTGGTTGAACGGTCTACAATCTGAAATCCGTCGCAATAATTTGTTCCTGCCGGTTCGATAGTATAGGTAACACCGTTGAGAACAACAGCGTCGCCTGCCGCAGTAAGATTAGAACCTGCTTCTACGTAAGCTGTCGGCACACCATCTGTATAATACGAGAATGTGGATTGATTGCGTGCCGGACGTGCCAGGAAGTTGTCGCCCTCAGGATTATTGTCCAAAGGTACGGCAATGCCGTCTGATCCACAAGCCACAATGGCTGTGATTGCCTTTGATTTCTCAGCCACTTGTGCGCCGTTGGCAATGAATATCTTGGCAACGGAAGCAGAACCCGAAGGACACAGATAAACCGCGCCGCCCTCTGCGCTCATAATGTTGCCATTAGCGCGTCCCATAAAGTCCATTCGCCCGGCAGCAGCTCCTGATGGCATGGTTACAGTGAGGTTCTGTAAAGCGTCACCTCCGGCAGGCAGTATGACAAAATTTGTAGAGGCGCCCGCACCAGCAAAAGCATTGCTTACGATAATGTTTCCAGCACCGTCAACAGCTATTCCTGTGCCACCCGCACCAATTTCTAATTCTGTCTTGCCGTTTTCATCCCAATAAATAAGTTTGGAAGCAGTTTTGTTGTTTGTCCAAACTTTTCCGTCAAA
>JADIMC010000069.1 GCA_017694955.1 Candidatus Limisoma faecipullorum | reverse complement strand
ATTTCTGCGAAGCAGGCTCCGGACACGAGTCCCACATAGCCTGTTCCAACGATAGCGATGTTCATATCTTGTTATTTTGTTTAAATTCCTTGATGGTTTTGCGGATGGCGGCGATGGTGTCGGTCATTTGTCGGTGCGTTTCTTGATTTCTGGGACGATTGATGCGATGTCCTCGGCTATGAATTCCCAGTATTTGCCTTTGAGGCAAATCACTTCTGTTTTGTCGGTGGCATGGCGGCATCTGCCGAATGCATCTGCTATTTCCTGTATGTCGTGGCTGTATGGGTAACGTTGCCGGTGGAAAGACAGAAGTTTTTCTACCGTATATGATTCCAGCAGGTCGTGGATGTCCCAAAAATCTTTTCTGCGCTGTTCTTTGTCTAAAGTGGCTTCTATTTTCATAGCGGCTATGTCACGTTGATCGGCCAATCGTAAATCGTCAGCGTAAATTAGAGGGAAGGTCTGTGTGCCTTGATCGTAGCATAAATCAAGTTTTACTATAGAGTCCTTGTCGTCACCAACATAGAGCGTGTAGAGCATTTGCCGCCTGTCAAGTTCTTCTATCCTTTCTGTATATGGGAACATAGAGCTTAGCTCTGATTTTATCTTTTGGGTTTCCATACTGCCATAGTCGATGTCGGTGAAGAGATCTATGTCGATTGACATCCGGTGTCCCCGTTGTAGCGCCAGCGATGTGCCACCCGCCAAGTAGAAGCAGTTGAAAGCACTGTTTTGCATCAGCCGTTTCAGATAGTCGAGCAATATGGGTGAGACGGTGTTGTAGTGCAGTTTCATTCAAAATGTTTTTTGAGGTTGGCGCTGCGGGTTGCGGCGTGCCAGCGTGATTGAATTTGGGCGAGGATGCCGCGGGTCTGCTCTTTGCCGTAGAACCGTGTTATTTCGGTCATTTCGGCATCGTTGCCGTATTCAAATACTCTCTGTATTACCCATCGCTTGTTGCCTTGCCAGTCGATGCGGTCGAACCGGGTGTCCCAGAATACTGCGGGGCGCAGTTTCGACAAATCGGGTGTCGATACAGAGCGTCTGCCGAGGTTTTTGGTGAAATCGAGATGGTTCTGCTGTGCGATGATGAAATAGTTCTTGTCGCTTAGGTTGAGGGCTTTGCTTAGCTTTGTCGAGACTTGCGGCGACATTTTCCGGCGGTTGTGTATGTAGTTGTTCACACTTTGGGGCGACAGCCCAGCCGATTCGGCCAGCTTGCGCTGGCTGAGCGACCGTTTCTGGCGGATTCTGTCGAGAATCGCACCAGCCGGGATGTTGCTGTATTTGAGGTAGTCTTCGAACATTATTCCTTGATGGTTTTGCGGATAGCGGCGATTACGGAGCGGCTGAGCGGGGCGTTGACGGCTGACTGGTAGTGTAGCAGGCTGTGGCAGTCGCTGCCTACGAAGTCGTACCATCCACGGGCGAGGAGCTCCGCCGCCTTGTGCTGTGTTTCCTTGCTGTAGCCTCCGGCTATGGCGCCAAGGTTGAGCTGGAACAATATCCCTTGCTCCTTGAGGCTGGCATAGTCGTCGATATCCATATATTTGTAGCGCTCGGGATGTGCGAGCAGAGGGCGGTAGCCTTTTGCAACGATATCACCAAGCAACTTCTGGAATTCGATTGGCGGATTGAAATAGCTTGTCTCGACGAGCAGGATGCTGTCGTCCATTGGCAGGAGGTCGTTGGCTGCAAGACGCTGCTCGAACAAGTTGTCGAGCATATTCTCGGATGCGAGGCGCAGCTTGATTGGGCCTTTGTAGGCGGCAGTCAGCTCGTTGAATCGCTCGCGCAGGTCGGCTGTGGTGTTTGGTATGTCCTCCATTATGTGGGGTGTCAGCCATATTTCCGATACGCCTGCCGACTCCATATATTCAAGAGCGTCGAGCGTCTCCTCCATCGTGCGGAATCCGTCGTCAACCCCCGGTAGCAAGTGCGAATGCCTGTCGGTGAAGCCTTCGAGGAATCCGCTTTTAAGTAGAGATTTTTTCCTTTGCAGGAACATGGTTTTTATTCTTTTTGGTCTTTCTTGTCGGCTAAGTAGCTGTAATGTAGGATGTTATTTACCCTCCCCCTATGCTCGTAGCCGTAGCCGTAACCATATCCATAACCGTAGCGGCTGTAGCCATAACTCGTGTTCTGGTGGCTTCCGTTGACAAGAATCGACATATTTGGCAATTGCTTGTTCTTATAGATTTCACTTATTTCAGGGAGGGCACGGCGGTCGAAGCGGCCTACGCGTATCACGAATATCGTACGGTCGGCGACACGTGCGATGATTGATGTGTCGGCGATTATCCCGAATGGCGGACAGTCGATGAACACGTAGTCGTAACGTGTCTTAAGCTCGTTTATCATCTGTGCCAGTCTGTCGGTAAGCAGTAATTCTGATGGATTAGGCGGAATTATTCCTACCGGTACGATATCGATTCCTTCGATGGACGTGCCGTTTTTCACGATTATGTCCTCTATCCCTGACTGTCCGTTGAGGTATGATGTCACTCCTCCTGATTTTTTACCGATGATCTTGCTGAGTGTGGCTTTGCGGATATCGAGGTCAACGATTACTACTGATTTCTTTTTAAGCGCCATACTTGCTGCAAGATTGCTTGTCGTGAATGATTTACCGCTGCCCGGGTTGTAGGATGTGACCATAATGGCCTGCGGTCCGGCAGTGCTGCCAATCATAAAGTCGATATTGGTGCGTACCACACGGTATGCCTCGTTGATGACATTGCGGCTATGCGGCTTGACCACAATCTCTGGCGCTTTGTCCAAATCCGGGTCTTTCATCAGCATATTGCGCAGACGGCTGATACGCCGTACTTTCCCGTTTTGCGGTATTTCGCCGAGTATCGGCACGTCGAGCTCTTCCACATCCTTGCGGCCACGCACGGTGGTATCCATCATATTCGAAAGGAACATATATCCGTAGGGAATAGCAATGCCGAGTATGATTGCAGCCGCCAATATCATCATCTTGTTGGGCGATATCGGAGTGTTTTGACCTGTGGCGGGTTTTAGCAAGCGGGTGTTGTTGACAACGATGCTTGCCGAAAGCTCGTTTTCTTCACGTTTCTGCAGTAGGTAGAGGTAGAGTTGCTCCTTGATTTTCTGTTGGCGCTCAATGCCGAGCAGCTCGCGCACCTTCCCTGGATTGGAAACGATTTGTCCTGCAATCTTGTCCTCTTGTGCCGACAGGCGGTCGGCTTGTATCTTCAGTGTGCTTATCAGGTTGTCGATTGAGCGCTGTATGGTGGAACGCATCATTGTAAGCTGATTGTTGAGATCAGCCACGAGCGGGTTCTTGTCGCTGCTGTTGTCAACAAGACGCTGGCGTTCGAGCAGCATTTTGTTGTATTCGGAAATCTGCTGCTCTACATTGTCGTTTTCTATTCCGGAGTTTGACGGAAGCAGCTCAAGCGCTTTTGTCTGGTCGGTCAGATATTCACGAATGTATTGTGCGATTGTCAGCTGGTTGTTGATTTTGAATGACTCGTCGGAATATTTGCTTGATTCCTGTGTCACTTGTGCCGTCTCCAAAGTGACGTCGAGCAGTTTGTTGTCGCTTTTGAAGCGTTCGATGTCGGAATCGGCGAGATTCAGCTCGTGTTCGATTACGACGAGGCGCTCATCGATGAATTTCGATGTGTTGGCTGCTGATTCGCTCATATAGCTTACCCAATCCTCGTTATATACATCGAGCAGGGTGTTGAGTACATCTTCGGCACGTTTTGCTGAAGTGTCGGTATAGCTGAAATTGATTACGGTGGCTTTTTTGTCGGCAAGCTCTGCTGTGAGGTTCTTGAGGCATTTCTTTGCCATTTCCTTGACACTCACATTGGTTGCTGTTATTGTCCCATTGTAGTTGTTGCCGAATAGCAAAGTCGGCGACACGGTAATTATTCCAGCAGGCGTTTCCACCGGTTTCCCCGCCGGTGCTGTTATTTTATTGGAGTCAACATCCTTGCCGTTGATTTTGAAATCGTGGAAAATGAACGTCTTGCCATTGTCGTCGGTGTCGATTTTAACAGAAACGCTGTTAATCGTTTCTCCGTTATAGCTTTCGTTGATTTTTGAGAAATCCGCTTTCAGAGGAGTTTTGTCGTACCAGTCGGTGACACGTCCGATCCAGTTCTTTGAAGTATATATGGTGTTGAGACCGAGTCTTTTTACAATCCGTTCCATAAGTATCGGGGAGCGGAATGCTTCAATTTCGTTGAATACGTCGATACCGGTATTGAATATTCCAAGGTCGGAGAATGCCGCAAGCTCGCCTATTTCAGCGTTGCCTTGCTGGCTTGTGCGTATCATCACGCTCGATTCTCTTTGGAATACAGGTTGGCTGCGATAGACATAGATGATGCCTAAAAGCAGACAAATCAGTACGGACAGCGCTATGAACATCTTGTGCTTGAGTGTCCATGAGATGATGTCGCTTATTTGAATGTCGTTTTTATTCCCCTGTTGTTCAATGACTTCGTTGTTGATGTTTTCAGCCATAGCCAGATGAGTTTTATAGGTTGATTAATTGTTTCGGTTATTGATTATTGTGGAAATCAGCACACCTATTGACGAAAGCAGCGAAGCTATCGACATCCATAGCGTGACAGATTTCATATTGTTTTCGTTGATAGTCGATTGTCCTGCACGTACCTTGTTGGGCTGAACATATACTATGTCGTTTTGCTTAAGATAATAGACGGGTGATTTGAATAATGAAGTAGAGCGCAGGTCAACGTTATAGGTTGTGCGCTCGTCGCCTTCTTCCCTTATCACGTACACTTCTTCACGTTTTCCATAGATGGTGAGGTCGCCTGCCATACTTATTGCTTCAAGAATGGTAACCTTGTCGCCTTCGATTTTATATGAGCCCGGTGTCTTTACTTCTCCGAGAATCGAAATCTTGAAATTCATAAACTCCACTGTCACTACCATTTCCTTCAACAAGCCTTGACGGGTGATTTCTTCTTTTATGTAGTCTTGCAGTTGCCATCTGTTCATGTCTGCCACTTTGATTCGTCCAAGTGCGGGAAAGTCGATGTAGCCTTCTTCGTCAACCACATATCCCATCAGCCTTTGTGATGAGTTGCGTTCGGATGTGATTTCAGAGCCGGTCTGATAGCTGACAGTCGGCAGGTTGAACATAGCTGATAATTCCGGGTCCTTGCTTGTCACCACTATTGAAAGCATATCTTTCGGTTGTATAGTGATGCTGTGCTCGGAATCGACGGTGCTTATGGTGTTGACGTCGATGTCTTGCAGATAAGTCACATTCTTAGAGGAGTCGCATGACGTTATGGCAAGAATTGTGACTGTGCACAGGCAGATGTTTCGTATAAGTCTCATTATGCTTGTTTTGTATAGTTGCATTTCTTGGGGTCACCGGATTTTTGACTCAAACCCGGCGTGAGGAATTGTTGTTTTGTCGCAAAATTGCATTTAAAAATCACTCTATCGCAGAATGAATCAAGTGCAACATAAAGTATAGCAATGGTTTGCGCTACAAAGCTTCCATTGGGGTCCTGTTTTGCTTGCAAAGTTACTAAATAATTTTAAAAATTGTGCGTGTGTGGATGAAAAAAACAGTCGGCCTCTAAAAACACGGGTTTCAGCCCTTGGACAAGAAGCTTCCGGTGAGTTGATAGGGGAAGTCCGGCTAAGCGGGAAATGGCTGACGTATGCCGCATTGTCTGCTGGCTGGACGCACAATAGCTACGGCTCCCCCGCTGAAGGACAAATAAAGGCGTGGAATATAGCAGCAGGGTGAATTTCATATGCTGCGGCGTCTTGACAATTGCAGCGTCACGCCAATGTGGCGGCAACGATGTCGCCTTTCTCCTTGATGCCGAGTTTCTGACGGATTACCGTCTTGCGCTGATAGACGGTTCGTACCCCTTGCCGTGTGACGATACTTATTTCTTTTGTCGAGAAATTTGCGCGTAGAAGGCAGCAAAGCTGCATTTCTTTTTCGTTGAGGACATCGCCGTATTTTTCTTTCAGCGAACTGTGATAATTGTCATATACATAGTCGATTGTGCGGTAGAGAGTGTCCCAATCGAGCAGGGAATCGACAGAAATATCGTTGTTGGCAATTTCCGTCATCTGCCGCAACATCTCCTGATTTGCCACAGTGGGATTGGCTGCGGCCATGCGTATCACACCCAACTGCCGCAGCAGCACTTTTTTGAAGAAGCGGTCGTCTTTTGCGTCACCTGACTCCCGCGCTTCGGCTACCATACGCCGCAAAGCGTCTATCTCCTCTGCCCGGTTTTCCAAGATTTGTTTTCTGCGTCTGCCGACAACAACGAAAACCGCGACGGAAACGATGGCGGCGAGACCAATCCAAGTGGCAAGATTTTGGCTTCGTTGGCGCGATATGGCGAGGCGCAAGTTGCGTTCTGCCAATATGCGGCGTGCGGCATCGTTGGCGCTGCCGATTTTTTGTCTTCGCTCATTGTTGTCCTGCAATCCGTTGACAAACAATGCCCAATCCTTGAATTTTATATTCCGGTTGCCGGCATAATCGAGTACGGCATGCATCAGGGTGTAGTAGCCTGCCCACGACAAATCGTTGCTTATCGCGGAAGTCTTTGTGCTGTTGGCCATTGCCATGCAGCGTTTTGCCGTGTCAATGTCGCCGAGCAGCAGATGATAGCGGGCCAAAGATGCATATGACACAGATATTTCCGTGCTGTCGCCAGTATGCTGGTAGTGTGAGAGTATTTCGTTTTGTGTTTTTATCGCGTCGGTCTGCCGTCCGGCGTCGCTTTGTATGTCGGCAAGTGCCCTTTTCGAATATTTCCACATGAAAGCAGAGTCCTGCGCGTTTTTCGCGTATTGCCCGATGCTTTCAAGTTCTTTGATGGCAGAGCCGGTGTCTCCGCCATAATATTTCATAGTGGCGATGTTGGAGCGGTACATCAGCATTCGTCCGTCGTCGGGGTATGAGCTTATCAGTGCGGCGGTACATTCAGCTGATTTTTTAAAATCGCCGTTCGATGCGGTAATTTCGCTTAAAGTGAGCAGTATCTGTTTGTGGTATTTGTCTTCACGACATTCCTTCAAAGCGGTGTCGAGCATGTTGTACGCTGTTTCTGTGTCGCCTTTCCACCAATGGTGTTTTGCCGTGAGGAGAAGAGTGCGCAGGCGTTTTGCGCTGTCGGGCGCAATGCGGGAATAGTATTCCAGCGCATGGCAAAGCATTGAGTCGCCGGTCATTGCCGTTCCGTTGTTTGAATGAGCCTGTCCGGTCGCAATCCAATAGTCGGACAGATCCGGGTCTTCAAGTTTCTCCGGCTCCAACAAACCGGAAAGCACAGTCAACGCACTGTCAGCGTTTACCGTCAGAGCATCTTCCGCCTTGTCGATAATCTCCCTGCCGGAATTGCCGCATCCGGCTGTCATAATCATAATGACTGCCGCCAGAACCTTATCTACCAATTTACGAATCATATTACAAAAATACGAAAAAAACAGTCAATAAAAAGACATATAAATATATGAATGCTCAATATAAACTTTTACAAATTCTTATGTCTGCACTTGTTTGCAAATCAACAATTTGTAAAACAGTATGCAGTTTAAATAGTTGGCGATATAAACCAGTTCCCGGCTGTTTCCGGCATAATTTTGCATCAACGGAAACAATCAAAATTATCAAATATGAAACAGTTTTTATTATTGGCGGCATTGTTGGTTTCGCTGTATGCGAACGCCGCAGGTTATGAGATCAGAGGGTTGGTGGCCGACGGCGAAAGCAACGAGCCGTTAGTGGCAGCAACGGTTGCGCTTGCCTCATCCGACAGCACGTTGGTGGGCGGAACGATGACCGATGCCGGAGGGCGTTTTAAAGTAGTTGCGGACAAAAATGGCGATTATATTGTCAGGCTGCAATACATTGGTTACGAACAGTCGGAAATCGCGCTGACGAATCTCAACGGCGACATCGACCTCGGCGTTGTAGGGTTGAGGCCGTCGGCGGCTGCGTTGGACGAGGTTGTGGTAGAGGCCGACCCTGTTATAAAGAAAATCGACCGGCAGATAGTTCTTCCTACAGATGCACAACAGCGCGCGGCGACCAACGGAATATCTCTTCTTCAAAACATGCAGCTGCCGGGACTGTCGATAAATCCTGTCGACAAGACGATTTCCACCATCTACGGCGACGGCGTACAACTGAGGATAAACGGTGTGCAGGCATCGAAAGAGGAGGTAATGGCAATACGCCCTGCCGACGTGATACGCATAGAATACCACGACAACCCGGGATTGCGCTACGGCAGAGCAGCGGCTGTGGTGGATTACATAGTGAAGCGCAAGGACGACGGCGGAAACATTGCGGGCGATTTTACAAATGGCGTCACTGTCCCTAATTATGGCGAATATAATTTTTCGGCAAAATATAATAAAGGACGGTCGGCTGTGACGGCTGTGGCTTATTGGGAGCACCGCGGCCTGAAATGGAACCGCGAGAACCACGAAACGTTCAATTATCCAGACAAAATAGTGGCTAACACTGAGATAGGGCAGCCCACCAAGTTCAAATACGACATGCTGAACGCCTCCGTGGCCTACAATTACAACGACGGCGAAAAACATCTGCTGAACATTGCCTTGCGCAACCAATACAACAACACGCCCAATTCGTTTTTCGACCGCAACAGCACGCTCGTCCAAGGCGGCACGGCATATTCCGTGTCCGACCGCTCGCGCTCGAAATCCATCATCCCCTCGCTGGACGTTTACTATCAGTTGAACCTTAAAAACGACCGTCATCTGTACTTTGATGTTGTCGGCACATATTTGGACAGCCGCAATTCCCGCAATTACACTATGACAACAGCCGGAAAAGAGCCGTCAACGATATTTTCGGAAACCGACGGCAGCAAATATTCGGTGATTGGCGAGATGATATACGAGCAGCGGCTTGGCAAGGGACGGCTGACAGCCGGACTGAAGCATACGCAGTCGTGGATGGACAACATATATGACGGCGACATCAGCAGCAAAGTGCGTATGGACAACGCCGAAACATACGCTTTCGCCGAGTGGCAGCACGGAGTGGGCAGCTTCAACTATTCTGCCGGACTCGGCGCGATGCGCACATACTACAAGCAGGGAGCCGCAGAACAGGAGAAATATATCCTGCGTCCGACTATAACGCTGTCGTACAACGCTCCGCATAACGTTTTTCTGCGCTACAACGCCTACATTTCAGGATATGCCCCGTCGCTGTCGGACCTGAGCGACGTTGAGCAAGAGATGGATGTCTACCAGACACGCCGCGGGAATCCTGAGCTGAAAAGCGTTACGTTCTACAGCAATTCCATAACGGCAAGCTGGCGCAGCAGGTATGTCAATGTGGAATTGTCGGGACGCTACAGCTACGACGACAAGCCTATCATGGAACAGACGTTTTTCGAGGACGGCAAGTTCATACGCACCACCGCCAACCAGAAAGGTTTCCACAGGATAAATCTTACGACCAACGTGCAGGTGATGCCGTTCAAGAAATATATCCGCATATCGCTCACGCCGTATTTCAACCGCTACATAAGCGTTGGCAGCGATTATCTGCATACCCATTCCAATCCGGGTTTCCGCGGAAGCATAATCGGCATATACAAGAACTGGATGGTGATAGCGGAAATGAATACAAGTTACCACGAGCTGTGGGGCGAAACAATCAGCAAGGGCGAGCGGCTGCACACCATAGCCGCAGGCTACAACGGCGGCAAATGGTCGCTACAGGCAATGGTGGTAAATCCTTTCTCGAAACATTACAGCCAAGATGTGGTCAACCTGTCGAAAGCCGCGCCTTACACCGCCCACGCTTTCAGCAACTCGTTCAACCATATGGTGATGCTCAACTTCTCGTTCAACCTCGACTTCGGAAAACATTACAACAACGGCGGCAAGCGCATCAACAACAGCGACACCGATACCGGCATCCTCTCCGGAGCGAAATGATATGTGAGCTCGATATGAGAGAAGGGAATGCATTGACTTGTGGAAGGAATCTCCTTTCTGCCGGATTTGCGTAAATGAAATTATCGGTGCCGTGCAGTTGCAATCCGGCAAAAACAGGCTGAATAGTTGAGAATGCCGGGGTTAGTCAAAGGTGATTGTGCTGTCGTTTCCTATTTGCTGTTTTGTCGCAATGATGTACAGGCAATTTTCGTAAGCTTCTTCTACCATTGTTGCTCCGCCGACAATCTTGAAATAATTTGTTACGGTTGCAGAATCGCCGGCAATGGCGTAGTCGTGCAGCTCAACGATACGTTGAGCATAAGTGTGGAATTGCTCGAAGTTCAATCCCGGCTCAGAGGTGAGGGAAATGTATATTATGGTCAGTTTCGCCGCTTCTATGGGTGATAAATTGTTATGTTGGACCGTATAAAGGTTCTCTGCTTTTACCCTGGCGGATTCCCATCGGCCGGATTCTATTCCGGATGTTATTTCTTGCAGTGTGGCGTCAATGGATTGTGTAACGCCGTTGGCTGAAGTCGATTTTTCTCCGCAAGCGGATAGTATTGTTACGCAAATTATGGAAAATAAAAGATATGTGACAGATTTCATTGTTTTTGTTGCAAAAATACGAATATTATTTATGCTTTTCGGCAAGATGCGATGCATTTCATTAATGTAAACCGTGAATGCTCTTTGCATTGCTGCCAACTTTCATTATTTTTGTAGTCAAATTTCGTTCCAGGATGATAGATGCGTTGCTCCATATTGAATTGCCGGTGACAGATCCTACGTGGATTTTTTTTATCGTGCTGTGTATCATCCTTTTTGCGCCTATTATTTTTGGTCGTCTCAATATCCCGCATATAATAGGGATGATACTTGCCGGAGTGCTTATCGGAGAGCATGGCTTGAATATTCTTGACCGCGACAGCAGTTTCGCCCTTTTCGGCAATGTGGGACTTTATTATATCATGTTCCTTGCCGGGCTGGAGATGAATATGGAAAATTTCAAGTCGATACGCGTGAAAGCTGTGGTTTTCGGCTTGTTGGGTTTCATAATCCCTATGGCGTTGGGCTATGCCGCAAACGTATGGGTACTTGGCTATGCTGTAGCTCCTGCATTGCTTATGGCGGCAATGTATGCTTCTCACACGTTGGTCTCTTATCCTATAGTGACCCGTTATGGCGTCACACGTCACCGTAGTGTCAGCGTGGCTGTTGGGGCTACTGCCATTACTGACAGCCTTACGCTTTTTGTGCTTGCCATTGTCGGCGGGCAGTTTAAGGATGACGGGCAGAATCCGCTTTCGTTGTTGTGGCTTGTGGCCAGGGTGGCTGTGCTTGCCACATTAATAATATATTTCTTTCCGCGCATAGGCAGATGGTTTTTCAGGAAGTACAGTAACGGGGTGGTGCAGTTCATCTTTGTGTTGGCACTGGTATTCCTTTCTGCCGGATTGATGAAGTTTGTGGGAATGGAGGGGATTCTTGGCGCATTTCTTGCCGGATTGGTGCTTAATCGTTTGATTCCCCACGTGTCGCCCTTGATGCACAACCTTGAATTTGTCGGTAATGCCTTGTTTGTTCCTTATTTTTTGATAGGCGTGGGCATGCTTATTGATATAAAGGTGTTTTTTGGCAGTATTACTGCACTTGAGGTCGCCGGAGTGATGATTGCAATGTCATTGCTTTCGAAATGGTTGGCGGCATGGGCTACGCAGAAAGTGTGCAGGATGTCGTCTGGAGAGCGCGATATGCTTTTCGGGTTGAGTACGGCAAGGGCTGCCGCCACGCTTGCCGTAGTGATGGTTGGCTATTCGATTGTTTTGCCTGATGGCTCGCGCTTGCTTGGTGATGAGGTGCTTAATGGAGCCATAGCCCTGATACTGGTGACATGCATAGTCAGCTCATTTGTGACGGAGCGGGCGTCGCGTCGTATTGCACTTGACGAGAATGCGTTGCAGGGAGAAATTAAGGATGAAGAGGATGAGAAGATTCTTATCTCAGTGTCTAATCCTGATACGGTGGAGCATCTTGTCACTTTGTCGTTGTTGATTCGTAATCCCAAGAATGTTGACAATATAATTGCGTTGAACGTAATCAACGACAGTGTGGCTTCTCCGGCAAAGACGCGCGCAGGCAAGCGGCTGCTGGCTAATGCCGTGCAGCTGGCTAATTCTGCGGGTGCGTCGTTGAAACCGATAAGCCGTTACGGGCTGAATGTGGCTTCTGGAATCGTCCATACCCAGAAGGAGCAGGAGGCTACGGAAGTGATAATCGGATTGCACCGCAAGTCGAACCTTATGGACTCGTTTCTCGGAGGGCTTGCCGAGACGTTGCTCAATGATGTGCATCGTGAGATAATGATTGTGAAGATGCTGATGCCATTGAACACCATACGCCGCATTGTGGTGGCAGTGCCTCCAAAGGCGGAGTATGAGGCGGGTTTCACGAAATGGGTCGGGCATATTGCCAAACTTGGCAGCACGCTTGGCTGTAAGGTGTATTTTCATGCCGGCAGCCAGACCGCTTCTTGTTTGAGCCGGCTCCTTTTTACGCATATTGCGAATGATAAGGTGAAAATAATGGAAATGGACAGCTGGGATGATTTGTTGCTGCTTTCTGCAGATGTCAACTATGATCATCTGCTTGTCATAGTGAGTGCACGCCGTGGCTCTATATCCTATACTACCGCTTTCGACAGATTGCCATCGCAAATCAGCCATTATTTTTCAAACAACAGCTTGCTGCTGCTTTATCCTGACCAGTTTGGCGAGCCTAATGCGTTGCAGGCGTTTTCCGACCCTATGTCGGCTCATCTCAAGCCTGTGTCGTACACTTCTACTTTCCGCCGCTTTATATCCAAGTTGCTACGTCGCGGATAATGGCGCTTTTGTCAGTAGTCGTATCCCGTGTAGGTAATTATATAATAGCCGTCGTTCCATCTTGCTTTTTCGCGTGACATAAGCTTGTATAGCCGTTTTTCGCAGATTTCATCCCAGGAATGGCGTTTGAGCTGATCGTGTTCCACAATCAGCACCTTGTTCCACGAATAATAGCCTGTCACATCGATTTCGCGGCATTCCTTTGGCTCGATTTTCACAGCAGAAGCATAAAAACGGTTTTCTGTAGGCAATATCACGGAACTTGTGCGCGTTCTGTGTCCGTTGTGCTGCTCGTTGTGGTCTTCGTCGGTGATAGGACAGGCAAATACCGTTGTGCTGGAATTGTTGGTGATACGTATGTAGGACGGCTCTTCACAGCAAACAGAGGAGAGGAGCAGAAACGTCAGTGGCAATGATAGCAGCAATATTTTCCGGAACAGTTTCATATGTCAGATTTTTGAGTTTGTTCTTGCCAATTTGAGTATCCGTGATATACGATTCGGAATCCGTATTGCTCAAGGTCGCTATATGTGAGGTTATAGCGGTCGTCATAGATGTCGTTTTCTACGGCATCGTGTGCCGTGAACCGCTTCAGTGTCGATTCTCTGAATATGATGATTGTGGCGAATGGATGCTGGAGGAAGTTGCCTTTTGTCGTGCCATATTCGCCACTGCCACCGCTTTCTATCTTTATGAGGTCTCCGCTTATTTCATTTTCGTTGAAATCTTTGGTGGAATACGGGCGTTTGCTCCAGTCGAGCAGAATGAACACTGCCTCGTCGGAGGCGTTTTCTACCGTTATGCTCACTTTGTCGTCCAGTCCGGGTTCCTCGCAGGAGAACAGCAGGAACACAACGAGCGGCAGGAATACTATTAATACATTTTTCATTTGGGATATGTTGAGGTTGTTACATCATTATCTGTTTGCCAGCCGGTGTAAATCACCATATAATCTGACTTTGCTGCGTTCTGTAAGGAGAATTGCATTATTTTATACAGTTTGTTTTCGGTGATTTCGTCCCATTCGTGTCTCCTTATTGTCGGGTCTTCGATTATTATGAATGTTTGCCTGTCGTAATAATCGGATATCTTTATGAGTCTGCTCTCTTTGGGCTCTATCTTTTTTGCGTATTCGAAAAAACTGTTTTCTGTGCGGTAAGGGAATTCCGGCTGGGATTCGGATTCCTTGGAATAATTTCCTGAATTTACAAAAATCACATTGTCGGAATTATTGTAGAGCAATATTCCCGGGCCGAATCTGTCGCCATTGCAGGATTGCAGGGTTGCGATGGTGAGCAGGCTTACTACTGCAGTATTCAATCTTTTCATATCATTCGAAATTTATGCCGTTTTCTTGCCAATACGAATATCCATGGTACACTATGTTGTAATCGAACAGACGCAGGTCGTTGTAAGTGAGGTGGTAGATGTCGTCATAAATGTCATATTGTATGATTTCTTCGGTGGTAAATCTTTTTAATGTCGATTCTTTCCAGAATATGACTGTCAGGTATGGTCTGTTGATGAACATATGGTTCGTCAGTCCTCCTATGGCGTTTGATTCTTCCGGCATCATGCATTTGTCATCGGTAATGGAAGGAATGCACGTGTCTTGCAGGTCTTTTGGCGTGACCTGCTGCGTTGTGGTCATTATGGTTGCGTACACGTTTTCGTCGCTGCCGTTTTTATATGTCACGGTTATCTCTTCTATCGGCTCTCCGCCGTCTGAGCACATATCGACACAGGATTGCATCATTATTGTGTTGATGATTATCAATATGTATCTTAATGCTTTCATAATGTCTTGTCTTTCTTTGCAAAATAGCTGGTATGGGAATATGCATTTTGTTGTAAAACGGAAGGAATACGCGACACTGCATCCTGGGATGTTAAAAAATCAAAAAAACATCTTGCCGGTAATGCTAAAGGCTTGCCGGCAAGATGCCTTATTTGTAATTCTCTGCTATGCGGTATATGGATTCGAATATTTCCTTGTCGGTCTCGCTGAGCTCTATCCCGCGGCGTGCCATCATTCGTTTGGCAATGTCGAAGAATTTGACGACAGACACGTCGGTATAGCCCGCTACGCTTCCTTCGGAGAACGAAGCAACGAAATTGCGAGGGAATCCTGCACCGTGCACGTTGACTCCGACGCCGATTACTGTTGCTGTGTTGAACATGCAGTTGATGCCGGCTTTGGAATGGTCGCCCATGATCAGTCCGCAGAATTGCAGCCCGGTACGCAGGAATCTGTGTGCGCGGTAGTTCCATAGTTTGATTTCTGTATAGTCGTTTTTCAGATTGGATGCATTTGTCCCGGCTCCGATGTTGCACCATTCACCGATTACTGCATTCCCGAGGAATCCGTCGTGGGCCTTGTTGCTGTAGCCTATCATTACCACATTGTTTAATTCTCCTCCTACCTTGCAATAGGGTCCGAGAGTTGTTGCACCGTAGATTTTTGCTCCCATATTGACTTGCGAGTGGCGGCAGGCTGCAAACGGAGCACGTATGCATACGCCCTCCATTATCACGGCATCCTTACCTATATATATAGGACCTCCCGTGGTGTTGAGCGTGACGGCTTCAACCGTGGCTCCTTCTTCGATGAATATCGCCGGGCATCCGTCGTCGAGCCTGTACGGTCCTACAATAGTGCATGTCTCGCTGAGCGGTTGGGATTCGCGCCCTGCAATGATGATGTGATAGTCGCGGCGCATTTCGCTGCCGTTAAGCAGGAATATGTCGTAGAGTTGATGTAGCATTGTAAGCGACGATGCTGTATATGGAGCCGCTTTCTCCAGGTTGACAGATTTGAAGCCTTCCATTGTGCCGCGGTATGCCACCAGCTCTCCGTTGTAGGCAAGTGCTTCGCCATTGCCGAGCACAGACACAGCGTCTGCGAAATTTTTATCCGGGCAGCAGTTGCCGGCTATGAAAAGATTATCGTCTGTTATGTTCGTGGGATATTTGACTGACAGATATTCTGCCGTGAGGCACGAAAAGTCGTGGTCAGGGAAATATTTTTGCCATTTCTCCTTTATGGTCAAGATGCCTATCCTGATATCGGAAATAGGGCGAGTATAGACAATGGGCAGCAAGTCGGTCCACGTGTCTTTGTCGTCGAAGAGGATTATGTTGGTCATAATAAACGTTGTTTTGTCTGCTTCAAATTTACATAGAAAAATTTATTCTGCCTAATCTTGGCGTCCGGATTTGTGAAAGGCTGCGGGTCATTACCGCTGACGCGGTTATGCCTTTGATTTTATAT
>JADIMC010000068.1 GCA_017694955.1 Candidatus Limisoma faecipullorum | reverse complement strand
TTTGTTTTCATTTGCTTCTGCACTCGCCTTTCGTTATCTTTGGATAAGATAAGATTCGGCTCGGCATAATCAAATCTGAAAATTTTGTTTTCATTTGCTTCTGCACTCGCCTTTCATTATCTTTGCGCACTGATAAAAGTGATATGAACCGTTTTCTCACCTTGTTTATATGTCTTTTTCTGGCGGTCTCTTCCAGTGCACAGCTTCTGTGGCGCATATCCGGAAGGGATTTGGAAAAGCCATCGTATCTGTTCGGGACATATCATCTTGCTTCTCTCAGCGTGCTTGACAGCATAGAGGGGGTGATGCCTGCAATCCGCAGCGTTGATAAGGTGTATGGCGAGGTTGTAGCCAGTGACATGCTTGATTCCGACACGTTGGTGTCTGTGGCGCAGCGGTTGATTCTGCCGGGCGACACTGAATTGGCGGATTTGCTTGCTCCGCAGGAATTCTCGATTGTAGAAGCCTTCTTGAATGAAAATCTGGGGCTGAGTCTGGCTGACATCAATATGGCAAAAATGTTTCCGGTCGCCTTGACTAATCAAATTACGGTTTTTGCAGCCGCAAAAGGCATTCCCGGATACAATCCGTCGAATCCTCTCGATGCGGGCATCCAGGTTCTTGCCAAACAGCTTGGAAAGGACGTCGGAGGCCTTGAGAGTGTAAGCTTTCAAATGGATTTGATGGTTAGCCAGCCTCTGAAACGGCAGGCTGAGCAGCTTGTATGCACTGTGGAGTCGTTCGATTCGCTGGTGGTCCAGTCGAAACGACTGACCGACGCATACTATTCTCAGGATCTGCTGCTGATAGAGGCACTGATGATTGGCGACGGCGTGGATTCTGCATGCGACTATACTCAGGAAGAAAAAGATGCGATTATCAACGAGCGCAACAAGGCGTGGCTGCGGAAAATGCCCGGAATTATGGAAAGCGGTTCCACCTTGTTTGCCGTCGGAGCCGGGCATCTTGCCGGCAGTGACGGTCTGATAGCCTTGCTTGTCGATGCCGGCTATGATGTGGAGCCGGTTGAAAAATTAACGAATGAAAGAATGCAATAAGGAAAATGGATAATTTTATGGAAGTGCACAACGTGGTGAAGCGCTATTCCGGACATACGGCTCTGGACGGCGTGAGCATCAACGTTGGCAAAGGGCGGGTTTTCGGTCTGCTCGGGCCTAACGGGGCGGGGAAGACCACGCTCATACGCATAATCAACCGGATAACTATGCCCGATGAGGGCGAAGTAACCATCGACGGACACGCTTTGCGTGCCGACGACGTGTATAATATCGGCTATCTTCCCGAGGAGAGGGGATTATATAAAAAGATGAAGGTCGGAGAGCAGGCGTTGTATCTCGCGCGTCTGAAGGGTTTGGGAAAAGAAGAGGCCACACGGCGGTTGCGCTGGTGGTTCGACAAGTTCGACATCAACCCTTGGTGGAACAAGAAGGTAGAGGAATTGTCGAAGGGTATGCAGCAGAAGGTGCAGTTTGTAGTCACCGTTCTTCACGAGCCGCAACTGATGATATTCGACGAGCCATTCTCTGGCTTCGACCCGGTAAATGCCGATTTGCTGAAGCGTGAGATTCTCGAATTGAAAGACAAAGGTCATACAATAATATTCTCTACCCACAATATGGGGTCTGTGGAGGAGATTTGCGACGACATAGCATTAATCAACCATTCCAAGGTTGTGCTCGACGGCAGTGTTCTCGATGTCCGCTCCCATTACCGCACCGGGCTTTACGAAATAATTGCCGGTGGCGGATTGCAGTCGTCGGGTTGCTTCGAGGTGCTCTCCACATCACCATCGCACGGATGCTGCAAATATCTGATAAGGAAAAACGACAGGGAGTGCTCGAACTCGTTGCTGCTGGGCGAGCTGGCAAAGCAGGTTGAAATATATTCGTTTGCGGAGCAGACACCTTCGATGAACGATATTTTCTTGAAAGTAGTTGGCGGACAGGATTTAGAAATTGCGGATTATGGAAAGTAAGGTTTGGATTGTCGCCCAGCGTGAGGCGGCTACACGCATAAAAAAGAAATCGTTCATAATAATGACGATATTGATGCCTTTCCTGATGGCGGGATTGGTGTTTCTCCCGTTGCTGCTGTCGATGATAGGCAGCTCGGAGCGTATGACGGTCGCCGTCATCGACAACACAGGCAAATATGCCGAAGCATTGAAGAGTAACGACGACTATCTGTTCGTCCCTACCGACAAGATGCGTGATTCTTTCCGCTCAGACTCAACGGACGTCGGGGCGGTGGTGCAGATCACGGCCGACCTTGTCGATTTTCCGGGTTCTGCGGCGATATTCTCGCAGAGGGAAGTGCCGATGGATTTGCGTGGTTATGTGGAATCCGCGCTGACGGAGAAAGTCCGTGAGGAGAAGTTCAACCGCTACGACATACCGGAGCTGTCGAGCATAATCGACGACGTGCAGAAGAAAGTGGAGGTATCCACTATCCGCTGGACCGACGAGGGCGAGCAATCGTCGATGTCGGAGGTTGTCATGGTGGTGGGAATGATTCTTACGTTCCTTATCTATATGTTCGTGCTTTCGTACGGCTCGATGGTGATGCAAGGCGTGATGGAGGAGAAAACCAACCGCATTGTCGAGCTGATGGTTTCGAGCGTGAAGCCTGTCGATTTGCTGCTTGGCAAGATAATAGGAATAGGCTTGGTTGGGATTTTCCAGATGCTTATCTGGGGTCTGCTTCTTGCGGTGCTGCTCGTGGGAGGCTCTTTGATGACAGGAATCCCGATGATGGCAGAAACGGACATGCAGGCGATGGCAGCCGCCGGAGCTTCGGCCGATATGGCGGAAATGGCGCAACTGTTCACCGCGCTCGGCAGTCTTCCGGTTGTTGAGATAATAGTGCTTTTCGTGCTGTATTTCATAGGCGGCTATTTGCTTTATGCCTCGATACTTGCCGCTTTCGGCGCGGCAGTCAACGACCAGCAGGATTCGCAGCAGTTGATGCTTCCTGTGATGGTGATTATGATGTTCGCGTTCTATGCCGGCTTCTATAGCGCCGACAATCCGGAAGGTCCGTTTGCTTTCTGGATGTCGTTCTTCCCGTTCACATCCTCGATAGTGATGATGGTGCGCATCCCGTTCGGAGTACCGGTATGGCAGGAACTGCTTTCGGTTGCCCTGTTGTTTGCCACCGATTTCTTCATACTGTGGATTTCCGCTAAGATTTACAGAGTCGGTATTTTGATGTACGGCAAGAAGATATCTTTCAAAGAGATGTGCCGCTGGGTGAAAATGAGCTAAAATTAACATCTGTATTCTACTTTTGTTAAAACGCGCCTTCAAAAATATGTTCTTTTGCATATTTTAAAGGCGTGTTTTGTAATTTTATGACATATATCATAAATTGAGGGGTACATTCTCCGTAACTTTGCAACGTTTTACATTGCCTATATAACACTCGTAAAATAATAATAGTAAAATAGATATTGAAATTTAGTTTTATGAAAAGAAGAATGATGAAGCCTTTATTGCTATCAGGGCTGATTTTAGGATTGGGTTTGACTTCTTGTGGAAGTAAGGAACAATCGCAAATGGGCCAGCAGAGCGCCCCGAACATAGCGGTTATTACAGTAAAGAAAGGTACGGCAGATTTGGAATCCGCCTATCCTGCGATTATCAAAGGAAAGAAAGACGTTGAAATCCGTCCTCAAGTGACGGCATTCATTACCAGAGTATGTGTCGATGAGGGTCAGCAGGTGTCTGCCGGTCAGACATTGTTCATTCTCGACCAAGTTCAATTCGAAGCTGCGGTAAATCAGGCAGAAGCTGCCGTTGCCGTTGCGCGCGAAGCGTTGAACAGCGCTAAAATCACAGCAAGCAACAAGCAGAAACTTTTTGATAAGAATATCATAAGCGAATATGAGAATCAGCTTGCTCAGAACGATCTCGCTTCTGCAAAGGCACAGCTTGCACAAGCAGAGGCAAATTTGGTCAATGCACGCAAAAACTTGTCATATACGGTAGTCAAAGCTCCGTCGGCAGGTTATGTGGGCTCCATTCCCAACCGTGAGGGGTCGTTGGCTTCTCCTTCATCGGCATCTCCATTGACTACCATTTCCGATATTTCGGAAGTGTATGCCTATGTCTCTTTCAATGAGAAGCAGATTCTGGAGATGACCAACAGCGGCGCCACCTCTTTGAGCAGCGCACTTGCAGCACTTCCTCCTGTGAAGTTGCAGCTTTCCGACGGTTCCATGTATCCGGAAACCGGCAAGGTGGCTACGTTGACCGGCTTGATCGACAATACAACAGGGTCGGCTTCTGTACGTGTGCTTTTCCCGAACAAGAACGGAATGCTCCGCAGCGGTTCTACCGGCACAATCCTTATACCGGTACACGAGGAAAACGTATATACTATCCCGCAGAACGCCACTACCGAGATTCAGAACATACGTTACGCTTACGTAGTAGGTGATTCCAACAAAGTGGTTTCCAAGCAAATCAAAGTGCTTGCCAACAACGACGGCAAGAATTTCTTCGTCACTTCCGGTCTCAATGACGGCGACCGTGTGGTTATAGAAGGTGTGGGCATCTCCGTGCGCGACGGAAGCGTTATCAATCCTGTCGCTCCTTCACAGCAGGCACAGGCTCCGGTTGCCGCAGCTGCCGAACAGAAAAAATAATCGTGGAATTTTAGTAGAAGAAATATGAAACTTGATGCTTTTATCAACCGTCCGGTGCTCTCGACGGTAATCTCAATATTCATCGTGATATTGGGTATAGTCGGGCTGCTTTGGCTGCCTGTGTTGCAATATCCTGATATCGCGCCACCTACGGTCAACGTGTCGGCCAACTATACAGGAGCCAACGCGCAGACCGTGCTCAACTCCGTGATTGCCCCGCTTGAGGAGCAAATCAACGGTGCCGAGGGTATGATGTATATGCAGTCAACGGCAACCAATACCGGTAGTGCCGACATCACTGTGTATTTCGAACAGGGCTTCGACCCGGATATGGCTGCCGTTGACGTGCAGAACCGTGTGTCGATGGCAGAGAGCCTTCTTCCGGCAGAAGTTACAAGCTACGGTGTCACAACCCGTAAGCGCCAAACTTCCACCTTGCTCGTATTCTCGCTTTATTCTCCGGATAATACTTATGACAATTCGTTCATAGAGAACTATATGAACATCAACATCATACCGGAAATCAAGCGTGTGAACGGTGTGGGTAACGCGATGTTGATGGGTCAGGACTATTCCATGCGTATATGGTTGAAACCTGACGTTATGGCACAGTATGGCTTGATGCCTACCGATGTCACGGCTGCTCTTGCCGAGCAGAACATCGAGGCTGCTCCGGGTCAGTTGGGCGAGAACTCCAACCAGAGTTTCCAATATATATTAAGGTATAAGGGCCGTCTTGTAACTCCTGAACAGTTCGGCGAAATCATTCTCCGAACCAATTCCAATGGCGAGGTGCTTTATCTTAAGGATGTGGCGGAGCTTGAGCTCGGACGTCTGGATTATGGTTTTGTCAGCAGAGTTAACGGCAAGAATGCGGCTTCCGCCATGGTGCAGCAGACTGCCGGCTCCAATGCTACGGCCGTTGTCGAGGATGTGCTCGAAGTATTGAAGAATGCCGAGAAGAATCTTCCTAAGGGATTGGAATTCAACATATCAATGAACGTCAACGACTTCCTTTTCGCCTCTATCCACGAGGTGCTCAAGACGTTGATCGAGGCGTTCATCCTTGTGTTCTTGATTGTGTATATCTTCTTGCAGGACCTGCGTTCTACGATTATTCCTGCGATAGCGATACCTGTGGCGTTGATAGGTACTTTCTTCGGTATTTATCTTATCGGCTTCTCCATCAACTTGATTACCCTTTCCGCTTTGGTGCTTGCCATCGCGATTGTGGTGGACGACGCCATAGTGGTGGTCGAGGCCGTCCATGCGAAGCTCGACGAGGGATATTCTTCCCCGCGTATGGCTTCTATCGACGCAATGCGCGAGATTGGCGGCGCTATCGTATCAATCACGTTGGTCATGATGTTGGTGTTCATTCCGGTGTCGTTCATCGGCGGAACGTCGGGAGTGTTCTACCGTCAGTTCGGTTTGACAATGGCGATTGCCATCGGTCTGTCGGCTATCAACGCGTTGACGTTGTCACCGGCAATGTGCGGTGTGTTCCTGCGCGCTCACAAAGAGCATAAGCCGGGCGAGAAACGCACTCCGGTGCAGAAATTCCATGAGGGATTCAACAAGATGTATGCCGTTGTGCTTGACCATTATCACGGATATGCAAATTTCTTCATCCGTCATAAGGTTACGGCTTTCAGCATAGTTGCAGCCTCTATCGTTGGTCTGGTGCTGCTGATGGTAAGCACCGCCACCGCATTGGTTCCGGACGAGGACCAGGGCGTGTTGTTCGGTATGGTGGATATGCCGCCGGCAACCTCTCGCGAGCGCACTACCGAAGTGATGGACAAAGTGGACGCAATCATCGCGCAGAATCCGGCAGTTGAATACCGTACGGAAATCGTGGGCTACAGCTTCCTTTCCGGACAGGGTAACACTTACGGTACGTTCATCATCAAGCTGAAGGACTGGTCGGAGCGTACAACCGAGGAAACGCAAATCGGCAATGTGCTGATGCAGCTCTATGGAGCGGTAGGCAGCCAAATCAAGGACGGACGTGTGATGTTCTTCCAGCCTCCTATGATTTCCGGTTATTCTATGACCAACGGTTTCGAGTTCAAGTTGCAGGACAAGACCGGCGGCGACATCAACAAGTTCTTCCAGATTTCGCAGTCGTTCCTTGCCGAGTTGAACAAGCGTCCTGAGATACAGTCTGCATATACTACATTCAACCCGACATTCCCGCAGTATATGGTGGATGTGGACGTGGCGAAGACAAAACAGGCAGGACTGAGCCCGAGCACGGTACTTTCCACGCTTCAGGGATATATGGGCGGTATGTACGTTTCCAACTTCAACAGCTTCGGTAAGCTCTACCGTGTGATGATGCAGGCTAATCCTGAATCACGTATGTCGCCGGAGTCGCTCAATCAGATAAAGGTGCGCAACGGCAGCGGAGAGATGGCTCCTATCACCAACTTCATATCCTTGCGCCGTGTATATGGTCCTGATGTCATCAACCGTTTCAATATGTACACTTCCATCAGTGTGACAGGTACGCCGGCTGAAGGATATTCCAACGGTGACGCAATCCGCGCCATTCAGGAAGTTGCCGCACAAGCTCTTCCGCAGGGATTCGGCTACGAGTTCTCCGGTATGACGAGGGAAGAGCAGAACACTTCGGCATCTTCTACGGCAATCGTGTTCGGCTTGTGCTTGATTTTCGTTTACCTGTTGCTGTCGGCACAGTATGAAAGCTATATCCTGCCGTTGGCGGTAATATTCTCGATTCCGTTCGGTCTGATGGGTTCGTTCGTATTCGCGAAGATGTTCGGTATTGTCAACAATATCTACTTGCAAATCGGATTGATTATGCTTATCGGACTTCTTGCCAAGAACGCCATCCTTATCGTTGAGTTCGCCCTTGCCCGCCGTAAGACAGGTATGAGCATCGTCAACGCGGCTATTGCCGGCGCTTCTGCCCGCTTGCGTCCTATCTTGATGACATCGTTTGCGTTGATTATCGGTCTGTTGCCGCTGATGTTCGCTACAGGCGCCGGTGCAAACGGCAACAGGGCATTGGGTACAGGCGCGATAGGCGGTATGCTTATCGGTATGATTCTTCAGGTACTCATCGTTCCTGCGTTGTTCGTGATTTTCCAGAAGATTCAGGAGAAGTTCGTTCCGATGAAGTGGAAGGATACTCAGAACGAGGAGGTTGCCGACCAGATAGAGCAATATGTGCGTAAATAACCAAACATTGAGAAAAAGTTATGAAATACAATAAAATATCAATGGCAGTCATCATTGCGGCAAGTGCCGCAATGATGAGCAGCTGCCACATCTACAAGAAGTTCGAATTGCCGGAAGAAGGCATTTCCGGGCAGATTGCCGCAGCTCAGAAGGAGGAGGTTGACTCTACTGCCCTGGGCAATATCGAATGGGATGAAATGTTTACCGACCCGCAGTTGCAGGCTCTTATCCAGATTGCCTTGGACAAGAACGTTGACCTGGAGAATGCCCGGTTGAACGTTGAGATAGCCAATGCCCAGCTGCTTGGCGCGAGATTGAGCTATGTGCCGCAGATTTCACTGTCGCCGAATGGTGGCACGGCTTCTTACGGCGGCTCGAAGATAACAAGCAACAGCTGGTCGTATCAGATTCCGGCTACCGCCACTTGGCAGCTCGACTTGTTCGGCGGATTGCTCAATTCGAAGCGTCAGGCTCAGGCATCCGTAAAGCAGACGGAAGCATACGAGCAGGCCGTGCGCTCGCAAATCATTGCCGGCGTTGCAAACTGCTACTACACTATCGTGATGCTTGAAAAAGAGCTGAAGCTTTCGCAGGAAACTGCCGAATTGTGGAAAGAAAGCGTGCAGACGATGAAAGACTTGAAAGAGGCAGGACGCTACAACGAAGTAGCCGTTGTACAGGCTCAAGCCAACTATAATTCGATAATGGCACAGATTCCGCAACTGGAGGATCAGTTGAACCAGGCTTACAATTCGCTTTCGTTGATGCTTAATTCCGCTCCGCAGCGGTGGACGGTGGATACATCGTACGAGCCGGTATTCCCTGAATATTTAGAGGAAGGCGTGCCGATGAAGTATCTTGCAGCTCGTCCCGACGTGAAAGCGGCAGAGCAGTCGTTTGCGATGGCTTACTATTCGACAAACCTTGCCCGTGCGGCATTCTATCCTAATATCACCATTTCGGCAACCGGCGGGTTCACCAATCTGCTCGGCTCGGTGATAAAGAATCCGGGTGAATGGTTCTACCAGCTTGCAGCTTCGCTTACGGCTCCGCTTTTCCGCAGCCAGAACATCGCAAGCCTCAAGGCAGCAAAGGCGCAACAGCAGCAATCACTCAACACGTTTGAATACACTGTGCTCAGCGCAAGCTCTGAAGTGTCGAACAATCTTGTTTCCTTCAACAAGAACAGGGAGCGTGTTAAATTGTTGGAAGAGCAGGTAAAAAATTTGGAAAAAGCTGTGGAATATAATAATGATTTATTAACTTTAGGCACTGCTACCTATTTGGAAGTCCTGACCGCACAACAGTCGCTCCTGGCTGCCCAGATGTCGCAGTTGCAGTGCGATTTGTCAATCAGTCAGTCGGCTATCAGCCTTTATCAGGCACTTGGTGGCGGACGTTGATTATTGTGAGACAAACTAAAATGATATAAAGCCATGATTAGTCCATTAGCTTTTGTTGACCCCGAGGCAAAACTCGGCAACAATATTACGGTGCATCCTTTCGCTTTCATTGACAAGGATGTTGAGATAGGCGACAACTGCGAGATAATGCCGTATGCGAGCATTATGCACGGTTCGAGGCTTGGCAGCGGAATCAAGGTGTTCAATGGCGCGGTAGTAGGTGCCGACCCTCAGGATTTCCGTTGGAAAGGCGAGCATACATTGTGCAAGATCGGTGATAATGCCATCATACGTGAGCAGGTTATTGTCAACCGCAGCATACATGAGGAACAGGCCACTATCATTGGAGCAAACACAGTGCTTATGGCAGAGACTCATATAGGGCACGATTCCGACATTGCCGAATGGTGCGTGCTTGGCAACGGTTCGCAGATTGCCGGCGATGTGAAAATCGGTTTTGCGTCGATTCTTTCCACGGGCGCTAAGGTGAATGCCGGAAGCCGTCTTGGCGATTGGGTATTCATCAAAGGCGGCTGCCGCATATCCGGTAATGTCCCTCCATTCGTGATAATGGCGCATAATCCGGCCGTTTACTACGGTGTGAATGCCATGATAATGCGAGACCGTGCCGAGCGGTTCACTGAAGAGGAAATCGACGACATTGCAAAGGCATACCGCCATATCTACCAGTGCAATGTGTCGCTTTTCAATGCCGTGAAGCGCATACAGGCGGATATTAAGCCGAGTGCTCCGCGCGACGCTATTTTGAAATTCATCCAGGAGTGCAATAACAAGATCATAGCGTTGCCGAAGGTTGATATGTACGATTAATCAGTAATTGTTTTCATAGTGGATGCGGCGGCACGGATTAGTCCGTGTCGCCGCTTTTTGTATGTTGCGCCTTGAAAGATTTGAATCTGCAGCGGCGTTTCTTTGTCGGAAGGTTTTCTTTTTTTTGATTCTGTCGAATGTCTGAATGTAAACAATAATGATTATGACTGTTGAATCTTCAATTATTTTAATTATTTTTGCGATGGATTGATAGCAATCCGGAAATATTATTTTAGAGCGTTATTGAAGTTTACCTTTGATAATCAAATTCTCGCAAAATTTGAAAATGGGTTAAAGGTGGCGGCAACAACGCTCACGCTTGTGGTATATGTTTTCTTCAGGGAATTCATATATGGCCTATGGCGTGAGTCGCTGTCGCTTATCCAGCCCATAGGCAATGCGAGAAGCCTGATTATCGGATAAGCGGATATGCAGTCCTCACGCTTTTGTCGTATAATAACCGTTCTTTTGGGGATTGAAGGACAAGAAAATTCAGTATTATGATTAAAAAGTATGTGATTGTGGCTTTGTCCGCATTGATGACAAATCTGACGGTATTTGCATCAACCCCGTTGGAGAGGGGTACGTGTCGGTAAGGATTACTTCTCAAGTGACGAGCAAGAATGAAGGCAGCCCGTCGGCCATTGTGGAAAACGATGTGAAAAGTAAAGACGGTAGGGTGTTGATTAAGCGTGGTACTCCCGTGCGGTTGCAAATAGACAGGCAGAAAGCGCGTGGAGTTGGCAAGCCTGGCTCTGTTACCGTTAAATGTGTATCAACAAATGCCGTTGACGGACAAAGCATTTTGCTTGAAGGTTCTGTCAGCGGCGAAGGCAATGATAAGAAAGGCCTTTCTAGTGGATTAGGAGTGGGATTAGGCTTGACATTCCTGCCTGGTGTGGGATTCGCTTTCCTTGCAATTAAAGGGGAGCAGGCTGTTATTGAAAATAACACCATAATCCCGACAGTATTTGTCATGAATGATTATTCAGTCGAATGATGCTGTCGCAGGTATGGTGTGAATTCGGAATAATTGTAAGAAAAAGTCTCTGCACGGCAATCCGTGCAGAGACTTTTCATATTTTGTCATCAGAATGACTGTTTATTCTTCGATACCTACGACTTCAACATCGAATACCAAAGTCTCGTTGGACTTGATACCTGCATACGGCTGTCCTTGTACGCCATAAGCAAGGTCGCCGGGAATGTAGAGAATGTAGTGAGCGCCCGGTTTCATCATCTTCAAGCCTTCACCGAATCCCGGAACAACTCCCGACGGAGAGAATGTGCGTGTCTCGTCGCCGCTGCTGTCGAATTCCTTACCGTCGATGTGCTTGCCTGTGTATTTCACTTTCACACGGTCGGAAGCCTTGATGGTTGTGCCTTCGCCTTCTGCAATCACTTTATATACCAATCCTGATTCAGTCTTTTTCAATGACGGGTCTTTTTTCATCTCGTTAGCAATGAAAGCCTCGCCTGCATTTTTGTTGGCGATGGCTTCAGGCGATTTCGCAAGACGCTCGTTCTTGATTTTGTCGATGAGTGTCATAACCACAGCCTGTGCCTCTTCAGGAGAGCCTACAGAGTCGGCAAGGAATGCCTCTTTGAAAGCTGCATACAGTTTCTGACGGTCGATATTGATGCTGTCGTGCTGAGAAAGATTTTCTGTAACGCCAAAGAGCTGCAAACCGATTTGCAAGCCTTGGATGTAGGCTTTTTGTGTAGTGTCGGCTGCAAGTGCAACTTGCATTCCTTTCAGAATTTCGTTTTTGTCGAGGTCCTTGACGGTAGGGTTGCTTTTCATTTCAGAGCCAATTCCCGTTGCCCCACATTTGTCCGAAATAGTATGCCAACGAGTCTTCCGGAGTTTCCAGCCCCTCGTTGGTTACACCGCCTTTACAGCTTGCGCCGAGCACCATCAGTGCTGCTGCGCCTGCAAGAAATAATTTTTTCATTTTGCTATAAGTTTAGTTGAATTATTTTATTACTCTCAAAAGTTGTACGTCAAAAATGAGTGTCGCGTCAGGACCGATAAGTCCTCCTGCGCCGTTCGGACCATAAGCAAGGTCGGACGGTATGTAGAGCCGCCAGCTGTCGCCCTCGCGCATCAGTTGAAGGGCCTCCACCCATCCGGGGATGACTTGCGTCACGCCGAACATTGCTGGTACTCCGCGTTCTATTGAGCTGTCGAACACCGTGCCGTCAATCAGTTTTCCGGTGTAGTGCACTTCCACGCGGTCGTTGGCTGTGGGTTGCGCTCCGTTTCCTGACTCAAGCACTTCGTATTGCAATCCGCTTTTCGTGATATGTATGCCGTCGCGTTTTGCGTTCTCGGCAAGAAAAGCTTCACCGGCCTGGCGGTTGGCTGCGGCTGCCTTTTTGGCTTCCGCCTGCATTTCCGATTCCAATTGCATGAAGAATTCCTGAACTGTGCGTTTTGCCTCATCGTAGCTCATTTCGGGCTTTACCCCGTCATAAACCGCCGCCACTCCGTTGGCAAAGTCGGTAACGCTGATTTTCTTTATACCGGAGCCTTTGAAATTATGCCCCATACTCATGCCCAAGGCATAGCTTAATTTGTCCATCTATCGAATATTCTTTTTCGTTTCCAAGTTGCAAAGGTATGTGTTTCTGCTTTCTTAAAACAATTTATTGATAAAAAAATCATTAAAAAAGATTTGGATGCATGGCGTGTGCCGGACGGCGGCAATGAACTTATTGACTGGCGTGTTGTTCTATAATAAAAATAAAATGATAAGAAGATATGAAAAAGACGTGTATTGTTAAGGCGGTGGCGGTTGCATGCTGTTTGGCTATGGCATTTCCTGGACTGGCATGCACAGGAATAACTTTGCGGTCGGCCGACGGCTCGATGGTGGTCGCGAGGACGATAGAATGGGGCGGAAGCGACCTGAACAGCCGCTATGCCGTCGTGCCGCGCGGCTACAGCCAGCAGTCGTATGTCCCGGGGGCTAAGGATGGTATGAAGTTTACGGCGAAATATGGATATGTGGGGCTTTCTGTCGAGCAGGAGGAGTTCGTTGCCGAAGGAATCAACGAGGAGGGTCTTTCCGCCGGGCTTTTTTATTTCCCGCGCTATGGGCGGTATGTCGATTATGACGTTAAGCGGAAAGATAAGTCGATAGCCGATTTGCAACTTGTTTCCTACATATTGGGAAGCTGTGCCACGGTTGAGGATGTGGAAAAGGCTGTTGCCGCTGTGGATGTAGTCGCGATAGATCCGCGGGCTTTCACGGTGCATTGGCGTTTTGCGGATGCCTCCGGAAGGCAGGTAGTGCTGGAAATCGTGGATGGCAAGGCGCATTTCTATGAAAATGAGTTGGGAGTGCTGACCAATTCGCCCGGTTTCGAGTGGCAGCTCACTAATCTCAACAATTATGTGAATCTCTTTCCGGGCTCGGCGAAGCCGCAGAAGCTGGGTGCGGCTGATTTGACGGCGTTCGGTGCTGGCAGCGGATTCCTCGGGATGCCCGGCGATGTCACTCCGCCGTCGCGTTTCGTGCGTGCCGCTTTCTATCAGGCTTCCGCACCGAAGCTTCCTAATGCGGAAGATGCCGTGTTGCAATGTTTCCAGATTCTCAACAATTTCGACATACCGGTAGGCATAGAGTCTCTTCCGGGCGAGCCGGTGGCCGATATACCGAGCGCTACGCAATGGACTTCGGCGACCGACATTGCGGGGCGCAGAATATATTACCGCACTATGTACGACAGTGCGATACGTTGCATCGACCTGCGCTCAATCGACTTCTCGAAAGTAGGCTACCGCTCTGTGCCGCTTGACGTGGTGAAGCGTCAGCCGATAACTGGAATATCAATTATGTAATAAAATTGCTCAACGATTGAGCAAAAATGTACTGAAAATGCTCACACGTTGAGCATTTTTTGTATATTTGCATTGTCTGATATTAAAAAAAAGGATTATGGATAAGTTGCAAGACAGATTCAGTAAATTACTGGCAGAGACTGGTACGGCTTTTCACCGCTATATGTACGACCGGATTGATTGGAGGAGCCGGTTGATAGGGCTTACAGGCCCGCGGGGGGTCGGTAAGACTACACTTGTCTTGCAATATGCCAAGGAGAATCTGCCGCGGGAATGCTCGTTGTATGTGACGGCTGAAGATTTCTATTTTGCCGACCACAAGTTGCTTGACCTTGCTGACTCGTTTTCCAGAGAGGGCGGTAAATATCTGATTATAGATGAGATTCATCGCTATAAGGATTGGTCTAAGGAATTGAAATTGATATATGACTATCATCCCGAGCTTAGTGTGGTTTTCACCGGTTCCTCTGTGCTCGACATCAACAAAGGGGCGGCCGATTTGAGCCGCCGTGCAGTGATGTACAATATGCAAGGACTCTCGTTTCGGGAATATTTGAATCTTTTTCACGGTTTTGATTCTCAAACTTACACCTTTGATGAAATTTTGAGGTTGAAAAATGATTTCCCTGCGGATTTCCGTCCTTTAAAATATTTTCGTGAGTATCTGGAGCGTGGGTATTATCCGTTTGCAGGGGATAACTATGGCTTGCGTTTGATGCAAGTTGTAAATACTGCATTGGAGTCCGACATCCCTCAATATGCCGGGATGAATGTCTCTACCGGGCGTAAGTTGAAGCAATTGTTGGCGGTGATTGCCAAAAGTGTGCCATTCAAGCCTAATGTAAGCAGTCTTGCAACGGTGTTGAATGTGAGCCGCAACAGTGTGGCGGATTATTGTATGTATATCGAGGAAGCCGGGCTGATAGCGCAACTGCGCGATGATACCGGCGGGATACGCGGATTGGGAAAGGTGGAGAAAATTTATCTCGACAATACGAATCTGATTTATGCCCTTGGTCGTGAAAATGCCGAGATTGGGAATGTCAGGGAGACTTTTTTCCTTAATCAGGTCAGGGTGATGCAGGATGTTGTTGCCTCTTCAGTGTCGGATTTTGTAGTTGATGGCCACACTTTCGAAATCGGTGGTCGCAAGAAAGGCAAGAAACAGATTGACGGGATGGCTGACGCTTTTGTCGTGAAGGACGACATCGAGTATGGGTATGGCAATGTGATACCTCTTTGGCTCTTCGGCTTCAATTATTGATGTTCTCAAACCGCTCACGGTAGTTGCTCGAGGGTGGATTTGAGGGTGTCCTCGATTTCGTTGTAGAATCCGCGGGCTATCACTTTGCCTTCGGGCGATATGAGGATGGCGAAAGGGACGCCCGGCAGGTAGAGCTCGTCGTCGATGTATGCGTTGGCGGGATTCTCTTTGTAGACGGTCGGCCATTTGTGGGCTGCGAGGCTGTCGATTTGCTCTGTAAGGTATTCGTCAGAGCCGTAATACTCTGTCTTTTTCCAGTCGGTATCGGTCAGCCCGAGGATGTCGAAGCCTTTGCAGTGATATTTTTCGTAGAGCGGCACGATGCGCGGGTTGGCCCAGAACGTTCCGGGACACATTCCCCAATTCAGCAGCATCAGGTAGCGGCCGCGGTAGTCCGCCAGGCTGTGGCTGTTGCCGTCCTTGTCGATGAGTGTGAAGTTGCGGGGCGTGGCTCCGGTCTCGGTGTTGCGCAGCACTGCCAGATGGTCTTTCATTACCTTGACGGGATAGGACGATTGTATTTCCGGCGAATATTCCGCAATTCGTTTTTCCAATTCGGGGGCGGTTACTTGGTGTATGTGCGATATGTAGAGTAACGCCCCGAAGATGTTGTCGTTGGTCTCCATACATAACTTTTTCCGCAGATTCATCAGGCGTTCGCCCGGGCGGTTGGCATTATAGAGGTCGGAATAATTTTTCACGCTGTCAGCATCCGCGTCGCGGTATCTCTCGATTTGCTTGTATATGCTGATTTTGCTTTTGGCGTAGGCGTTCTCTTCTTTCAGATATTCCTGCACTTCGGGGTTGTCATATATTCCGCCTGA
>JADIMC010000067.1 GCA_017694955.1 Candidatus Limisoma faecipullorum | reverse complement strand
TATAAGAGACAGGTGTTTTTTAGAATAATTGAAAAATAACGAAGGGACGGCTTCATAAGATTGCCGTCCCTTCGTTTTAAATGCTTATGAAAAATGAAGTTTATTCATTGTGATGCTCGTCGTTATTATTGTTACGACGAGGTCCGCGATTGTCGTGATGATTGCGGTTGTCTCTGTTGTCGCGACGTGGTCCACGGTCGTTGTCACGGCGCGGTGGACGGTCGTTGTTGTCACGACGTGGTGGGCGTGGCGCGCGTTCACGTTCAACGTAGCCGTCCGGTTTCGGCTGGAGCGCGCGCATCGACAGGCGGAATTTTCCTGTCTTTTTGTCAATCTCCACAAGTTTTACGGTTACTTCATCTCCTTCTTTCAGACCGCTTTGCTCCATATTGTCCAGGCGGTCCCAGCTTATTTCTGAAATATGAAGAAGTCCGTCGCGTCCGGGCATGAATTCAACAAATGCTCCGAAGTCGAGAATGCTTACAATTTTTCCTGTATAGATTTCTCCTTCTTCAGGCTGCGCGGTGATTGCTTTGATTTTCGCAATTGCGGCTTGGATTGAATCCCTGTTTGGTGCCGCTACTTCTACAACTCCAGTCTCGCCTTCTTCTTCGATGGTGATTATGGTGCCTGTCTCTTCCTGTATTCCTTGTATGACTTTGCCTTGTGGTCCGATTACTGCACCGATGAATTCTTTTGGAATTATCATCGTTTCGATTCTCGGCACGTGCGGTTTGTAGTCCTCGCGAGGTGCAGGTATGGTCTGGTTGATTATATTAAGGATGTGCATACGGCCTTCACGTGCTTGATTAAGCGCTTTCTCAAGAATTTCATAAGAAAGTCCGTCGCACTTGATGTCCATTTGCGTGGCGGTAATACCGTCAACTGTTCCTGTGACTTTGAAGTCCATATCTCCAAGGTGGTCTTCATCTCCGAGAATGTCTGAAAGAATTGCATATTTCGGACTGTCGTAGTCGGTGATAAGTCCCATTGCAATACCTGAAACCGGTTTCTTCATTTTAACTCCGGCATCAAGCAGCGCGAGTGTTCCTGCGCAAACGGTGGCCATTGATGATGAGCCGTTTGATTCGAGTATGTCGGAAACTACGCGGCAGGTATATGGGAAATCATCGGGGAACATACGTTTAAGAGCGCGGTGCGCAAGATTTCCGTGACCTATTTCGCGACGGCCTACACCGCGTTGCGGTTTTGCCTCTCCTGTTGAGAAAGGCGGAAAGTTGTAATGCAGTAGGAAGTGTTCTTTGCCTTGGTTAAGAACATCATCTACAATCTTTTCATCGAGTTTCGTTCCGAGTGTGACAGTGGCGAGTGATTGTGTCTCTCCACGAGTGAATACTGCTGATCCGTGAGGTCCTGGCAGGTAGTCAACTTCACACCATATCGGACGTATTTCGTTGGTCTTGCGGCCGTCGAGACGGATGCCTTCGTCAAGGATGCAGCGGCGTACAGCTTCTTTCTCAACATCGTGGTAATAGCGGGCCACCAATGGAGCTTTTTCTTCTCTTTCCTCTTCAGGTATGGTTTCCAAATAGTCTTCTTCTATCTTTTGGAATTGGTCGTTGCGCCATTGTTTGTCTGCGCATCCAGCTTTTGCTACGGCGTATGCCTTGTCGTAGCATTTGTCATGAATGTCTTTGCGAAGGTCTTCATCGTTGACTTCGTGGCAATATTCACGTTTCACCACACCTACTTCCTTTGCCAATTCTTCCTGTACGAGGCATTGTGCCTTGATGGCTTCATGCGCGGCTTTGAGAGCTTCGAGAAGCTCGGTTTCTGAAACTTCGTTCATTTCGCCTTCCACCATCATGATATTGTCGTAAGTAGCTCCCACCATCAGCTCTATGTCGGCTTTCTCAACCTGCTCGAATGTCGGGTTGATGACAAATTGTCCGTCAACACGAGCAACGCGCACTTCTGAAATCGGTCCGTGGAACGGTACGTCGGATACTGCTATTGCTGCTGATGCGGCAAGTCCTGCAAGTGCATCCGGCATATCGACGCCGTCTGACGAGAACATAATGATGTTTACGAATGTGTCTGCGTGATAATTGTCGGGAAATAAAGGACGAAGTACACGGTCAACCAGTCGTGCTGTCAGGATTTCATAATCGGAAGCCCTGCCTTCCCTTTTCATAAATCCGCCGGGGAAACGTCCGGCAGCCGAGAATTTTTCTTTGTATTCAACTTGTAATGGCATGAAGTCCACGCCCTCTCCGGCTTCTTTTGCCGAAACAACTGTAGCGAGCAACATCGTATTACCCATACGTAGCTCGACTGCGCCATCTGCTTGCTTCGCCAATTTACCTGTTTCCAATGTGATTTCGCGTCCATCGGCAAGCTTGATGGTCTTCTTGATAGGATTCATATATAATTCTTTAACTTCTAAAATTCGCACAAAGATAGTGAAAGTTGGTAGAAATGCAAAGAACTTGTCTGATTTACATTTCGTAAATCTATTATGTGATATTAAAATAGGAAACAGTGGGATTTATTGTTGTACTTCACGGATAAAAGAGCTATTTTTGTAGCATCCAATAAAAAGTAAGAATGACAACTGGTGTTGAATGTTTATGAATCTAAATAAAACTGTTTTATGGTAAAGGAGAAATTGTTATCGTTGGTGGCTGCTTTGTCTGTGTGTCTGGCTATGGATGCCGCCGTTCCTGTATATCAGGATGAAACCAAGCCTATTGAGCAAAGGGTTGAAGATGCGTTGTCGCGCATGACGTTGCGTGAGAAAATCAACATTATCCATGCGCAATCGAAGTTCAGCTCTCCGGGCGTGCCGCGTCTTGGAATCCCGGAAATATGGACAACTGACGGTCCTCACGGAATACGTCCGGAAGTGATGTGGGACGAATGGGATCAGGCAAAATGGACAAATGACTCGTGTGTGGCGTTTCCTGCATTGACCGGTCTTGCTGCAACGTGGAATCCGGAAATGGCATATCTTTATGGCAAGAGCCTTGGAGAAGAGGCGCGTTTTCGTGAGAAGGATGTTGTTCTTGGTCCTGGTGTGAATATTTACCGTACTCCGTTGAACGGACGTAATTTTGAGTATATGGGTGAAGACCCTTATCTGGCTTCGAAGTTGGTTGTGCCTTATATCAAGGGTGTTCAAAGCAATGGAGTGGCAACGTGTGTGAAGCATTATGCACTTAATAATCAGGAGACACGCCGTCATAATACGAATGTAGTGGTTGATGACCGTGCTTTGTATGAGATTTATTTGCCGCCGTTCAGGGCTGCTGTGCAGGAAGGTGATACATGGTCGATAATGGGCGCGTATGATCTATATAAGAGTGAGCATGCCTGCCACAACCAATATCTGAATCGGATTTTGCGTGATGAGTGGGGGTTCAAAGGTGCTGTAATCAGCGACTGGGGAGGAACGCACGATACCCCGCAGGCTATTGCTAACGGTCTTGACCTTGAATTCGGCACATGGACTGACGGATTGAAATCTGGCGCTGTGAGCGCATATGATACATATTATCTGGCTCTTCCTTATTTGAAGATGATAGAGGATGGTAAAGTCGGTACAAAAGAGCTTGATGACAAGGTGCGTAATGTGTTGCGCCTTACGTTCCTGACGGCGATGAACCGTAATAAGCCTTATGGAGCATTGCATAGCGACGAGCATTATGCTGCTGCCAAGAAGATAGGGGAGGAGGCCATAGTGCTGCTTAAGAATGATGGCAATGTATTGCCGTTGAAGCTTGACGGTAAGAAAAAGGTGCTTGTAGTAGGTGAGAATGCCATAAAGATGATGACTGTGGGTGGTGGAAGCTCTTCGTTGAAGGTGCAGCGTGAGGTTTCGCCGCTCGACGGATTGAAAGCCCGTCTTGCAGGTGTAGCTGAAGTTGATTATGCCCGTGGGTATGTTGGCGACGTTACAGGTGAATACAATGGTGTGGTTACCGGCCAGGATCTTACTGATTCGCGTTCTGCAGATGAGCTTGTAGCTGAGGCGGTAGAAAAGGCAAAGACAGCCGATTATGTGATTTTTGTCGGAGGCTTGAATAAGAGTACGGGGCAAGATTGCGAGGATTCCGACCGTGCTGGCTTGGAGTTGCCTTACGGTCAGGACCGTGTGATTGAAGCGTTGGCAGAGGTTAACGACAATGTGATATATGTGAATGTGTCGGGCAATGCTGTAGCAATGCCGTGGATTGAGAAGGTTCCTGCTGTGCTGCAAGTTTGGTTCCTTGGCAGCGAGGCCGGTAATTCTATCGCATCAATATTGACTGGTGATGCAAATCCTTCCGCTAAATTACCGTTTACATTCCCTGTGGCTTTGAAGGATGTGCCGGCACATAAGTTCGGAGAGAGCAGTTATCCGGGCATAAAGCGTCAGGACAGCGACATATGGGATGTTACATATGATGAGGGCATATTTGTAGGCTACCGTTGGTATGACAAGGAGAAAGTCAAGACGTTGTTCCCGTTCGGACACGGACTGAGCTATACTACTTTTGAATACGGAAAAGCTTCGGTTGACAAGGCTGAGATGACAGCTGACGGCGAAATCACAGTCTCGATACCTGTAAAGAATACAGGCGCACGTAGTGGTGCAGAAGTCGTTCAATTATATGTAAGGGACAAGAAGTCGTCACTTCCTCGTCCATATAAGGAATTGAAAGGGTTCTGTAAAGTGGAGTTGCAGCCGGGAGAAACCAAGACTGTCACCTTTGCAATCGATAAGGAAGCGTTGAGTTTCTTTGATGTTGATAAGCACGAATGGGTTGCAGAACCGGGCGATTTCGAGGCGATTGTGGCTGCATCGGCTGAAGATGTGAAATCTGTCGTGAAATTTAAATTAGTGGACTGACATTGAGTATGTGTTGTAAAATGTTAAGGCGTATCAGTTTTCGGATACGCCTTTGTTTTTTATTCCAGCTATAAGGTTGTTATTTCAGGAGGGCATCGGCGAGGGAGGAGCCGCGGAGGAACGCGGAGGAATCCATACGCTTTTTCCCTGACTGCTGGAGCGAGAGTATTTGCAGATAGTTGTCAGAGCAAGCCACGTAGATGTTGTTCTTATCGGTCTTTACAGCCCCGGGTTTCGCTCCGTTTGCTTGCATTCCGGTTATCGCAGTTTCGAATATTTTCAGTTGGTGTTCCTTGCCGTCTTTCTCGAATGTGCTCCAAGCGGCAGGATAGGGCGACAGACCGCGCACCAGATTGTGAATTTTTTCAGCTGGGTTGTTCCAGTCGATGTGGCATGTTTCCTTGAAAATCTTCGGTGCGGGTGTCGGTGTCGCGCCTTTGCATAGCTGGTCTTGCGGGATTGTTGTCACTGTCCCTGCTATGATGGCATCTACTGTCTCGATTACCATATCCGCGCCGAGCGTCATCAGTTTGTCGTGGACGGTGCCTGCGTTATCGCTGTCTTCTATGGTGATTCTTTTTTGCTGGATAATATCGCCGGTGTCGATTTCGTGTTTCAGGAAAAATGTCGTGACTCCTGTCTCCTTGTCGCCGTTGATTACAGCCCAGTTGAGCGGTGCTGCTCCACGGTATTTGGGCAGCAAAGAAGCGTGGAGGTTGAATGTCCCGTATTTTGGCATCTGCCATACCACTTCCGGCAGCATCCGGAAAGCTATCACGATGAACAGGTCGGCGTTTATGCGACGCAGTTCGTCCACAAAATCTTCCGCTTTCAGTTTCTCCGGTTGCAATACGGGGAGATTGTGGGCAACGGCATATTTCTTTATGTCGGATTGCAGGATTTGCTGCCCGCGTCCGGCGGGTTTGTCGGGCATTGTCACAACGGCCGCTACATTATAGCCGCCCATTACTAATTTATCCAAACTTGCCACGGCAAATTCCGGTGTGCCGAAAAATACTATCTTTAGCTCTTTTTTTGTCATATCAATTTTTATTGTGCATTAATCGTCTGAATAGTGGCGCAGTACACGTCTGTAAGAATTGAATATCTTGGATTTGGAAACAAAACCGATATATTTTCCGTCGGCATCGACAACCGGCAGATTCCATGCGTTGGTGCGGTCGAATGTTTTCATAACGTTTTCCATACTCTCGTTGACTTCAATTTTTGCAGGAGGTATGCTCATGAATTTGCGCACATACATCTTGTCGTACAAGTCGGGACGGAACATAATGTTGCGGATGTCGTCGAGCAGGACAACGCCAAGCAAAGTGCCGTCCTTGTCTGTGACAGGGAAAAGGTTGCGGTTCGACTCTGATATTGCTTGTACCATCTTGCGGAGGCTCATGTCAGGATGTACTTCTATGAATCCGGTTTCAATCACGCTGTCCATTTTTAGCAAAGTCAGCACGGCCTTGTCCTTATGGTGCGTCAGCAATTCACCACGTTTTGCAAGTCGCATGGTGTATATGCTATAAGGTACGAATATTTTTATCGTGCAATAGGATATTGTTGAGACAATCAGCAGCGGCAGGAAGAGCTGATAGCCGCCTGTCATTTCTGCCGTAAGGAATATTCCCATCAGTGGCGCATGCATCACTCCGGACATTACACCAGCCATTCCCATCAATGCAAAGTTCTTGCACGATAATTCAGAATCAGCAGGACTTAGTCCCAATGTGTTCAAAAGGAAAGCGAAGAAAAAACCTGTCATGCATCCTACATATAGCGATGGGGCGAATGTTCCGCCTACACCTCCGCCCCCATTGGTGGCACTTGTTGCGAAAACTTTTGTCAGAACAATCATTAGCAGGAACAGCATTACAAACCATACATTGTCGCGGAACCCATAGAATACGCTGCCGTCGAAAAGCGATGATGGAGAACCGTTGGAGCCGGTGAGCAATTCTGTAATTGCTCCATATCCTTCTCCGTATAACGGAGGAAAACAGAAAATCAAACTGCTGAGAACCACCGAACCGAATGCGAATTTCACCCATTGCCGCTTTATGCGTGAAAAGATGCTCTCCATAAATCCGATTGCTTTGGTGAAATAGAGTGATGTGAATCCACATACTACACCGAGCAGCATAGAATAGGGTATGCGGTCGATTGTATATATGTCGCTGGCATCGAAAACGAATTCCGGGCTGTAACCAGTAAATATATATGATATGGTGGCTGCTGTTATCGATGATACCAACAGAGGCATTACTGATACGGTCGTCAAATCGATCATCAGCACTTCGATAGCGAAAAGCATACCTGCAATAGGCGCTTTGAAAATGGCAGCCACTCCGGCTGCAGCTCCGCTGCCGACAAGCATCATCAGTATTTGTGGTGGCATACGGAACAGGCTTCCGAGGTTGGAGCCGATTGCCGCGCCAGTGTTGACAATCGGGCCTTCTGCTCCTACAGAACCGCCGAAGCCGATGGTTATCGAACTCGCTACAACAGACGTATATGTGTTGTGTAGCTTCATTCTGCTTTTATTCTGGGATATAGCATAAAGCACGCGTGTCACTCCGTGGGATATGTTGTCTTTTACCACGTATCTCACGTATAGTCCTACTATGAGAATGCCTAATACAGGATAAACCAGATACAGGTAGTTGGCTCCAGATATGGTGAGGTGGATGCTTAGCATGGATGCTATGGATGCGATTAGGAATTTCAGCAATAATGCTGCAAAACCTGAGAATATACCAGTGAAGAACGCTAATATGAGGAGAAAATTGCGCTCTTTTATATGGCTTTCTCTCCATTGCAGCACTTTCATTAGTAATGCCGACATTCGCCCTGTGAGATATAAATAATTTGTCATAACCCTTTTCCTGTTATTACGGTTTTGATTGTTAGCGCCATAATTTTCAAGTCAACAGCAATCGACATATTTTCTATATAAATCAAGTCGTATTGCGCACGTTTTATCATTTCTTCCACATTAGTCGCGTAGCCGAATTTCACCATACCTAAAGATGATATTCCTGGGCGTATTTGATAAATAAGCGTGTAGTATGGCGCGGATTTCAGTATTTGGTCAACATAGAATTTACGTTCAGGGCGAGGTCCGACAATTGACATGTCGCCCTTTAAAACGTTCCAGAATTGCGGAGTCTCATCAAGCCGGTATTTACGTAATATCTTGCCTACGGATGTGATTCTTGGGTCGTCGTTTGATGAAAGCATAGGGGTGTTGCCTTTTTCTGCATTCTCTACCATCGTGCGGAATTTATATATCCGGAACGGTTTTCCGTGTTTGCCGATGCGTTCCTGGCTATAGAATATTTTTCCGGCAGTATCTTTTTTTATCAGTATCCCAATCACGAGGAATACAGGAGACAGTATGGCAAGAGAAACTAAGGAGAAAAATATGTCGGCAAACCGTTTTACGCATTTTTGCCATTCCGGCATGCTGTTTTGGGCAATGTCGATTAATGGTTCTCCGAATATGTTGCTGTGTCTGATTCGTGCTGTCAGTATGTCGTGTAATTCAGGCGTTATTTTTATTGGTATGTTATATTTGAACAAGTCGTTTATCAGATTGTAGATGTGTCCCTTGTCGTTTTTTTCGTTTATGATTATGATAGTCTTGATGTCGTTGTTGCTGCAGATTGTGCCGATTTCTGATTCCTCGTACAGGGGGATGCTATGGTTTACCTTTTGCGATTCTCCTGGCATTCGTACGATTCCGATAGGTTTATATCCTAATTCTTTATGTTTTGTGTTGAGGTTTGACAGAAAGTTGTCGGTTGTTTCATTATTGCCAATGATAAGTGTGTTGAAATAGAGTTTGCCGGATTCGATTCTTGCTTTGGCTTTGCTCGTCAAGAGAAAACGTATGGTATAAATGAAGAAGAACAGACATCCCCACATCGCTGCGATTAATTCGTAGTTTTTCATCCTTTCAGGGAAGCTGTCGTTGATGAGTATTACGAAAAACATTGTCATGGAAACAATGAATGTGGAGAATGTCGTCGCCGAAAATTCCTGTATTCGGGATTTAACGTATGCGATGTTATAATAACCTGAAAGATAGGCTATGAATATGAATACTAACGGAAAGAAAATCTGACCTAACACTACGTTTGGAGTTGTCAGGAAGGCATAAGGGGAATCATAATAAGCCATCATTGCGCTGTCTTTTGTCAAATGATAGCGTATCATACTATAGGTCAGCCATCCTGCGCTGGCAGCAATTATGTCGCCTATTATGTATTTCAGCCGTTGTAGATTCTCTGCTGTCAATTCCGTATGATTTTAATTACGTTGCCTTTCGACAGTTTTATGATGCTTGATGCCGTATGCTCTGTATTGTCGTCTTGCCGGTATTTTACTATGTAGTCCACCGCGTTTTTAATGTCATCGGCAATGTCTTTGAACGCAGGAGCAGATGGCGCTCCACTGATATTGGCTGATGTGGAAACAATCGGGCGTCCGAATTTTGCGCAAAGCTTTTTTGAGAACTCGTCGCGAGATACGCGTATTCCTACGCTGTCATCGTCGCCTAATAGGTTTTTTGCAAGGAATTTGGCATGCTCATATATTATGGTGACTGGTTTCTCGCTTAATTCATTGATAGAATAAGCCATATCTGGCACATCCTCGACGTATCTCTCTATTTTGTTGATGTCATCAATGAGCACAAGCATCGCTTTGTTTTCAGCGCGTTGCTTTATTTCGTAAATGCGATTTACTGCTTTTTCATTGGTGGCGTCGCACCCTATGCCCCATATGGTGTCTGTTGGATAGAGTATGACCCCGCCTTTTTTCATTATTTCAATTGCATTTTTGATGTCTTCTTCCATTGACTGTCAGATTTACTTATATCACAAAGGTAATCCATTTATTTTTTAATTGAAAATAAATGTAATTTTTTCCTGAGAATGTTGTGCCGTGAAGATAAAATGTAGTACCTTTGCCGAGAAATTCTTAATACTTAAATTTAAACTAATAAAATGGCAACAAAAATCAGATTACAACGCCATGGTCGTAAGCATCATGCGTTTTATCCAATTGTCGTCGCAGACAGCAGGGCGCCACGAGATGGTAAATTTATTGAAAGGATAGGTTCTTATAATCCGAACACTAATCCTGCTACAATAAGTTTAAATTTCGAAAGAGCTTTGTATTGGATTAATGTAGGTGCTCAGCCTACAGATACTGCTCGTCGTATCCTTTCTCATGAGGGAGTGCTTTTGATGAAGCATTTGCAGGGTGGTGTTAAGAAAGGTGCATTCTCTGAAGAAGAGGCTCAGCGCCGTTTTGAGGCATGGAAAAAGTCTAAGGTCGCAGCTACGGATGCTATGAAGTCGAAGCTGGCTGATGAGAAGAAGCAGGCAGACAGCAAGCGTTTGGCTGACGAACAGGCTAAGAATAATGCGAAGGCAGAAGCTGTGGCTAAGAAGAAGGCTGAATTGGCAGCGGCTGAAGCTGCAAAGAAAGCTGAAGAGGCTGCAGCAGCAAATGCTGAGGCTGAAGGCGAGGCATCTGCTGAAGGTGCGGCAGAGGCACCTGCTGCTGAATAATCGCTGGCAAGCAGAAAAATTCAGGGCGGAATGCGGTAATTTTACGTGTTCCGCCCTTATTTTATGCAAAAACGAATCCGAAGGTTTGAAGTGTAGAATAAATGCACTACCTTTGTATGGTTTTCTCGATTGTAATCTTGCAAACCTTAGAACCGCAATATTGTAAGAAATTTCCAAAATATAGATATGAGAGAAACGACAAAAGCTGTTCTTGAATTAGAAGACGGAACAATTTACGAAGGAAAATCCTTTGGCAGTGTCAGACCATGTGCCGGGGAGGTTGTGTTCAATACGGCGATGACCGGTTATCCGGAAAGTTTGACCGATCCTTCTTACGAGGGGCAGATTCTTGTAACTACATTCCCTTTGTTAGGTAATTATGGGGTGCCTCCTATGACGGTTACAGCAGGCATAGAGGATTATATGGAAAGCAGCCGAATCCATTGTGAGGCAATAATATGTCAGGATTATTCATGGGCTTACAGTCATTGGCTTGCTGAAAGAAGCCTTGCTGACTGGCTTGCGGATGAGAATATCCCGGGCATATATGGTATAGATACAAGGGCGTTGACTAAGCGTCTTCGTGAAAAAGGGTCGATGCTTGGCAGGATAACATTTGAGGGTTGTGACAGTGTGGCTTTTGTCGATCCGAATAAGGAAAATCTTATAGCGAAAGTTAGTTGTTCCTCTCCAATTGAATATGGGAGCGGGAGCAAGACTGTAGTTCTTGTGGATTGCGGTGTGAAGAACAATATAATCCGCTCGTTGGTAAGGCGTGGAGTAAAGGTCGTGCGTGTTCCGTGGAATTTCGATTTCAACAATATGGAATTTGACGGACTTTTCATCGCTAATGGTCCGGGCGACCCGGATATGGCTGGTGAAGCTGTCGTAAATATCCGCAAAGCCCTGTCAGGAGATATGCCTATATGTGGTATTTGTATGGGCAATCAACTGCTTGCAAAGGCTGCCGGTGCAAAAACATATAAGTTGAAATACGGGCATCGCAGTCATAACCAGCCGGTACGGATGATTGGGACTGACAAGTGTTTCATTACTTCGCAAAACCATGGATTTGCAGTTGACAATGACACACTTCCTGATGACTGGGAACCGTTGTTCGTGAATATGAATGACGGTACAAATGAAGGAATACGCCACAAGACAAAGCCTTTTTTCTCGGCGCAGTTCCATCCGGAAGCTTGCGGTGGACCGCTTGATACGGATTTTATATTTGATGAGTTTATTAACATATTGTAATATTAAGATTTGAAAGATGGCTGATTCAGATAAGATGGATATAAGGAAAGTGTTGCTGCTTGGCTCCGGCGCATTGAAGATAGGCGAGGCAGGTGAATTCGACTATTCGGGGTCGCAGGCGTTGAAGGCATTGAAAGAGGAAGGCATCGAAACCGTCTTGATTAATCCTAATATTGCTACGGTGCAGACTTCGGAAGGTTTTGCCGATAAGATATATTTCTTGCCTGTTACCGCATATTTTGTGGAAAAGGTAATAGCGAAGGAGCGTCCGCAGGGCATTTTGCTGGCTTTCGGAGGCCAGACGGCGTTGAATTGCGGTGTGGAGCTTTATCAGTCAGGGGTGCTTGCCAAGTATGACGTGAAGGTGCTGGGCACTCCGGTGCAGGCGATTATGGATACCGAGGACCGTGAGCTTTTTGTAAAGAAACTCGACGAGATAGATATAAAGACTATTAAAAGTGAGGCTGTATCGACAATAGAGGATGCCATACAGGCCGCCGACGAGCTTGGCTATCCGGTGATAGTGCGCGCCGCGTATGCTTTGGGCGGGTTGGGCAGCGGTTTCTGTGACAACCGCGAGCAGCTTGTGGCGTTGACTGAAAAAGCTTTGTCGTTCTCGCCGCAGGTGTTGGTGGAGAAGTCGTTGAAGGGTTGGAAAGAGGTTGAGTATGAGGTTGTGCGCGACCGCTTCGACAACTGTATCACGGTCTGCAACATGGAAAATTTCGACCCGCTTGGAATCCATACGGGAGAGAGCGTTGTTGTGGCTCCGTCGCAGACACTCTCGAACGATGACTACCATTTGCTGCGCAAGCTTGCCATAAAAATCATACGTCATATCGGAATCGTGGGCGAATGCAACGTGCAGTATGCCTACGACCCGTCGTCGATGGACTACCGTGTCATTGAGGTCAACGCCAGATTGAGCCGCAGCTCTGCTTTGGCATCGAAGGCCACCGGTTATCCGTTGGCGTTCATTGCGGCAAAGTTGGGATTGGGTTATGGTTTGTTTGATTTGAAGAATACGGTTACCAAGGTTACTTCGGCGTTCTTCGAGCCGGCTTTGGATTATGTCGTATGTAAAATACCGCGTTGGGATTTGGGCAAGTTCCACGGCGTGAAGAAAGAAATCGGCTCGTCGATGAAATCCGTCGGCGAGGTGATGGCCATCGGTCGTACCTTCGAGGAGGCCATACAGAAGGGCTTGCGTATGATTGGCCAAGGGATGCACGGATTCATCGAGAACAAAGAAGTTTCCGTCCCCGACATAGACAAGGCTTTGAAAGAACCGACCGACAAGCGTATTTTCGTGATAGAGTCGGCTTTCCGTAAGGGATATAGCGTCGACAAGGTGCATGAGCTGACAAAAATCGACAAATGGTTCTTGGAGAAGCTGTATAACCTTATTGTCACGGCAAAGGAGCTTGAGTCGTACAATGCGTTGGAGGATGTCCCCCTGCCGCTTATCCGTCTGGCCAAGGAGCAAGGTTTCTCCGATTTCCAGATTGCGCGCGCTGTCTTGAAATCTGAAATGGGCGATACGGAGGCGGCTAACCGCAAAGTGCGTGCCATAAGGAAGAAAAACGGAATATTGCCTGTCGTCAAGCAGATTGACACGCTTGGCGCGGAATACCCGGCAATGACCAACTATCTGTACCTTACATATAACGGTGCGGAAAATGATATAGATTATGAGCGCGACGGGAAGTCGGTAATCGTGCTTGGCAGCGGGGCATACCGCATCGGAAGTTCCGTGGAGTTCGACTGGTGCAGTGTCAACGCGCTGCTCACGGTGAAGAAAGAAGGATGGCGCTCTGTAATGATAAACTATAATCCGGAGACAGTATCCACCGACTATGATATGTGCGACCGCTTGTATTTCGACGAGTTGACCTACGAGCGAGTAATGGACATAATAGATATGGAGACTCCCCACGGTGTGATTCTTTCCACCGGAGGCCAGATACCTAACAATCTTGCGACACGCTTGGATGAGGACGGCGTGAATATTCTCGGTACTACAGCCAAGAGCATCGACAATGCCGAGGACCGACATAAGTTCTCTTCGATGTTGGACGATTTAGGAATCGACCAGCCGCGTTGGCGCGAGTTGACATCGATGTCCGACATTCACGAATTTGTCGACGAGGTGGGCTATCCGGTGCTTGTGCGTCCGTCGTATGTGCTTTCCGGCGCGGCTATGAACGTTTGTTCTAACGACGAGCAGCTTGAGCGTTTCTTGAAATTGGCTGCCAATGTGTCGAAGCAGCATCCGGTGGTGGTGACGGAGTTCATAGAGCATGCTAAGGAGATAGAGATGGACGCTGTCGCCCAAAACGGCGAAATCAAGGTATATGCCATTTCGGAGCATGTGGAGTTCGCCGGGGTTCATTCGGGCGACGCTACTATACAGTTCCCTCCTCAAAAATTGTATGTGGAGACAGTAAGGCGTATTAAGAAGATTTCGAGCCAGATAGCCAAGGCTTTGAATATTTCCGGACCGTTCAACATCCAGTATCTTGCCAAGAACAATGATATTAAGGTGATTGAATGCAATTTGCGGGCTTCACGCAGTTTCCCGTTTGTATCTAAGGTGTTGAAATTGAATTTCATCGACCTTGCTACGCGCGTGATGCTCGGTATTCCGGTCGAGAAGCCTAACAAGAGTGCTTTCGATTTGGACTATGTCGGGATAAAGGCTTCGCAGTTCTCGTTCTCGCGCCTTCAGGGTGCCGACCCTGTCCTTGGTGTGGATATGTCGTCGACCGGCGAGGTAGGGTGTATCGGTAACGACACCTCCGAGGCTATTCTCAAGTCGATGCTTTCCGTAGGCTATAAATTCCCGAAGAAGGCGGTGCTTCTGAGCACGGGCTCTGCACGGCAGAAAGCCGATATGCTCGATGCCGCAGCTTTGCTTTACGAGAAAGGCTATAAGCTCTATGCTACGGCAGGCACTTATAAATATCTGACGGAAAACAATATCCCGGCCATCCGTGTCTATTGGCCGAGCGAGGAGGGATGCCAGCCGCAGGCTTTGGACATGTTGCACAACAAGGAAATAGATTTGGTTGTCAACATACCTAAGAATCTTACGAGTCAGGAATTGAGCAACGGATATAAGATACGCCGTGCGGCAATCGACCTGAATATTCCGCTTATCACCAACGCCCGTCTGGCATCGGCTTTTGTCGATGCGATAAGCAAGTATTCTATCGACGATATTGAAATAAAATCTTGGGACGAATATTAGAAAAAGTGGTTATGAATAAATTATCATTGATTTTGTGTGCGGCGGCGTTGTCGCCGCAGGTTGCGGTCTCGGCCGCTGCTAAGGACAAGGCGCAGGACACTGCGTTCGTATTTACCGATGTCAAGGTTAACCCTACTACATCTGTTAAGGACCAGAACAAGTCGGGGACGTGCTGGAGCTTTTCCGGATTGTCCTTCTTGGAAGACGAACTGTTGAAAAAAGGTAAGGGCGAGTACGACTTGTCGGAAATGTATGTGGCAAGGCAGTGCTACATAGACAAGGCTATAAATTTTGTCCGCTATTATGGCAAGACCAATTTCGGTGAGGGTGGCGGATTGCTCGACATTCCGTATGTATATAATAAATACGGAATGATGCCAGAGTCAGCATACGACGGACTTGAATATGGCGAGGAGAAGCACGACCATGGCGAATTGGCAGCCGTGCTTACAGCTTATCTCAACGAGATTGTGAAGAATCCGAACAAGAAGCTCTCTACTGCGTGGCTTAAGGGCTACATCGGCATTCTCGACGCTTATCTTGGCGAGGTGCCGGAAACTTTCGAGTATGACGGCAAGACTTATACTCCGAGGTCGTTTGCCGATGAGCTTGGTTTGGATATGAACGATTATTTGCCTGTCACTTCTTTCACGCATCACGAGTTTTATAAGCCGTTTGTGCTTGAAGTGCCTGACAATTGGGATCACGGCTTGTACTACAACGTCCCGATGGAGGAACTGCTCCAGATTGTCGACAATGCCATCGACAAGGGCTATACCGTGCTTTGGGCTGCCGACGTGAGCGAGAAAGGCTTCAAGTGGTACGACGGTGTCGCCCTGATGCCGAAAGTCGACCGTAAGAAAAGTATGGAAGGCACTGAGCTCGACCGTTGGGTGAAGTTGAAGGATTCAGAGAAAGAGGATAAGATGTATGATTTCAAAGGCCCGGTTGAGGAAATCACAGTTACTCAAGAGAGCCGCCAGCAAGGTTTCGACAATTACGAGACTACCGACGACCACGGTATGGTGATTGTCGGCAAGGCTGTAGACCAGAAAGGCAATAAATATTACAAGGTGAAAAATTCGTGGGATTCAGAGCAGGTCTATAAGGGCTATTTCTATATTTCAATGCCTTATTTCCTTGCGAAGACTATGAGTATTATGGTCAACAAGGATGGAGTCCCCGCAGGGATTCTGGAGAAATTGAATATGTGATTTTAAAAGAAATGGTGACACATAAAAAAGACAGGCAATTTTTGCCTGTCTTTTTTATGTGTCATTTGTCTAGTCCTGAAATAGCGTTACAACAAAAAAGGAAACATTATGGAAAAGACAGAAACAAAGTACGTTAAGCGCACACAAAAAGACTACAGTATGTCCTTTAAACTATCAGTAGTTCAAGAGTATGAAAC
>JADIMC010000066.1 GCA_017694955.1 Candidatus Limisoma faecipullorum | reverse complement strand
ATCTATAAAACACATCCATATCAAACCACTATTCCTTTTAAGTTTAATAAAAAAACACTTGTATTTTACAAGGCAATCACCTATTTTTGTAGAAATATTAAATCCATTAATCATTATGAAAAAATTACTGTTTCTGCTGATGCTTTGCTTGCCTCTCGCCTCTTATTCTTTCGATTTCAGATTCGGCATAAAGATGGGTGCCATCATTTCATCAGTAAGCAACGATGATGCTGTCAATCCCAACAACTTCAATTTTCCGGAGCCGTTCCTTGATAAGAATTCCGCCACATTCACTGCCGGTCTTATTTCCCAATTGGATTTATGGAAAGGATTCGGCGTGGATCCGGAATTGATGTTCCAGACCGTATCGGCAAAATTCAACCACCACGCAATCGAGGAAGGACTGCCGTATGAAGACCTTTTCACGGTAGAAGAGGCTAAATACAACACTTACAACCTGTCTCTGCCGGTAATGTTACGCTACCGCTTCGACATAGGCAACGGATTCTTTGCTCCAAAGATTTTCACAGGACCGGTAATATCGCTGCGAATGCAGAACAGCAACACAGCCACAATGAAATCGCCGCTGATGCAGTTTGACTGGCGTGCCGGTATCGGAATGATTCTCAACAGGAAATTCGAGCTGTCGGCAAGCTACAATATCGGGCTCAATGATTATGCCCAATATAAAAACACCATCGACAAGCCGGAAATCCACAACAAGGTTTCTTACTGGACCGTAGCACTCGGCTATTATTTCTGAGCCGGAGATATCGCAGCCGAAAAGACACGCCCTGACATCAACGTCTGCACCACTCCGCGTGATGCCAGATAGACAATGAATGCCGTCCATAGACGTTGATTCGGCGACATTCCCAAAGGCAGTACATCGAGTCCGTAATATATCGCGAAAAATGCCGCAGTCGCAACAAGCAAGGCGGCAAGCATCTGTCGTGTGGCTGTCAGTCCTATATATATGCCATCCCAAATGAAAGCAGCCATACCCGCTATCGGTATCACGGCCGCCCACCAGCGGTAGGCAGGAGCCTCGGCAAGCACAGCGGCGTCATCCGTGAGCAATGGCATTATAGTGTCGCCCATCGTGGCATATGCCGTTGAGAAAATGAGCATCACGAGGCTCCCCCACATAAACAACCGTAATGCACAATGTCGTAATGCCATAGCATTGCGCTCACCGGCATACCTTCCGGCAAGTGCCTCTCCTGCAAACGCAAAACCGTCCATAAAATAAGAATAAAGCATAAACAGCTGCATTATCAAAGCATTGACAGCAAGAGTCAAATCGCCACTGCGGGCACCAGAAGCCGTGAAAAACAAAGTGACGAGCATCAGGCACAAACTGCGCAGAAAGATGTCGCTGTTGACACGGAAAAACCTCCCCAGACCACTGAAAACCTCTGTAAACCTTACCGAGACAGGCACACTTTTCCTCCTTATCATACGCCTTAGCAGCAAAAGCGACAAAAGCAGTCCCACCCATTGTGCCGATACCGTGCCGACTGCAATCCCGGCGAATCCCATACCGAAAGTAAACGTACACAAAAGGCTTACGATAATATTCACAACATTGACCGATATCGAAACAGCCATCGGATACACCGAATTCTGCATTCCGAGAAACCAGCCGGAAATACCCAATGTTGAAAGTATCGCCGGCGCACCCCATATGCAGATGCCGAAATACGTAAGAACATACTGATAGACTTCCTCCCCAGGAGAAATTGCATAGAGCAGCAACCACCTCAACGGATATTGCAGAACTATTATCGCCAAGCCGATAGCTACGGCAAGCATCGTCGAGCGCAGCAATATGCGGAATGCCTCTCCAAAATCGCCTGCACCGTAAGCCTGTGCCGTCATTCCGCTTGTACCCATCCTGAGAAAATTGAAATTCCAATAGGTAAGGTTGAACATCGTGGCGCCCACTGATACCGCACCGATAAATGCCGTAGCACCCAGATGACCAGCTATGGCAAGATCCATCAGCCCCAGCAACGGGACGATGATATTCGAAACAATCGACGGCAGGGCAATATGCAATATCTGACGATTCATTAATATGCTTTAATCGACAAAATTACTAAAATTTAATGTGATTCCGACATAAATAAAATTGCCGCATTTTTTTCGATTCAGCAAATATCAACTCTATGTCATACGGATATGCCGTGTCGGGATTTTTGTCTAATTTTGCAGTCTGATTGATAGTTATGGATGAATCTTACACTTTACATACCCTCTCCAACGGTCTGCGGGTGGCTTACAGCCAACGCAACGGGAATGTGGCTTATTGCGGTGTAGCCGTCAATGCCGGAAGCCGTGACGAGCAACCAAAGCATCACGGACTGGCACACTTTGTGGAGCATACCATCTTCAAAGGAACACGCCGCCGGAAGGCGTGGCATATACTAAACCGTATGGAACTCGTTGGCGGCGAGCTCAATGCCTACACAACAAAAGAAGAAACCCTCGTCTATTCCGTATTCCCTGCCGGGAATATGGAACGAGCCGTTGAGCTGATAGCCGATCTGGTGCTCAATTCCGTGTTCCCTGCCAAAGAGCTTGAAAAAGAACGGGAAGTGGTACTGGAAGAGATTAATTCATACCGCGATACTCCTTCTGAAGCGATTTACGACGATTTCGAAGACTTGATTTTCAAAGGAGGAGAGCTCGGACACAATATTCTCGGCACGAAGGAATGCCTTTCGCGCATCGGCTCAGCAGAATGTATGGATTATCTGAAAAACCTTTACGTCCCGTCTAATATGGTGCTTTTCGCCGTAGGAAGCATCCCCGACGATAAAATGTTCAGACTTGCGGAACGCTATTTCTCTCCGATGCACCACTCCGAAGTGCGCCGTCCGCGTGTGCCGTCGCCATTGCTGCCGCCATTCGACGTGTGCATCAACGCCGACTCCCACCAGGCACACACTCTTACAGGAGCCGTCACATTCGGAATGCACGACAGCCGGAAATACGCCTTACTGTTGCTCAACAACATGCTCGGAGGTCCAGGTATGAATTCCATCCTCAACGTAGCGATACGCGAACGCCGTGGATACGCCTATACCGTAGAATCCTCTGTCACGCTATTCTCCGACTGCGGATTGATGGAGATTTATTTTGGCAGCGACGAACGCCACGTGAAACGCTGCCTGAGGCTGATTGACGACGAAATCTGCCGGATAGCCTCAGGTGGAATGCGCCCTGCCGCCATTGAAGCAGCAAAGAAGCAGTTCGTCGGACAATTGCTCGTGGGAAGCGAGAATCTTGAAAGCAACGCACTTTCACTCGGAAAAGGCGTCCTCAATTTCGGAAAGGTCGATTCAATCAACGACATTGCCGAAAGGATACGGGCAGTCTCTGCAACCGAGTTGAGCGAAGCAGCACAACTGATTGCGAAGCGTTCCACCCTTGTGTTCCTATAATCTGCAGGCATCATCCGCTCCGGCATCTTGGAAATGCCGCATTGCAAAGCAAATATCCAGAGCCGAGGCCATACTGCCATTTTCACTCTGATTTACATAATAGGACAAGATTTCCGACAAGCAGAACATTTCCTCTCACAAAATTTTGCTAACTTCGCAAATGATTAAACGACAGCATCAGCAATGTTGAAGAAATTCGTTTTATTTATCATCACGCTACTGATGGTTTCCGCATCACTCTGCGCACAGTCCAGGGTGTTTGACACATCGCGTCCTGACCGCCTTCTGACGTTCGGAGTGCGGGCAGGAATCAACTCATCAGGTCTCGACAACAATTACCTGTCAGCACAGCCAGAAATGATACGCAACAACTTTTATTGGCGAATGGGCGGACAGATTGGCGGCTCGGTTGACCTGTACCTGAGAAATTTCCTCTCAATCCAGACCGGTTTCTTTTGGGAAAACAGGGCATTCGACTCGGCTTTAATGGCTGCTGACGCCGACACCGACTATATGGGAAGCATGTTCGTGAATTCAAGGTTCAACTATTTCCATATTCCGGTGATGCTGTCCCTTAAATTCAACCTCTTGCCCGGACTTGTAGGAGAATTCGACTTCGGCGCTTACTATGCAATAGGGATCGGCGGAAAGAAAAAACAACATTCCTATCTGGCATTCGGTGACACCGACGGTAATCTCATATTCGACACTTCGCTCCAAGAGACAGGCTACTTCGATGCCACGAGCAAGGATTTCCTTGCCGTCAAGAAGTCGGACTTCGGTTTGAAAACCGGTGCCGGACTCACTTTCTTCGAACACTATTTCATTGGCGTATATTACCAACGGGGACTAAAAAACATAGCCAAGCAGAACGCCGGCTCGCCACATCTTGAATTCCACAACAGCAGCTGGAGCGTATCCTTAGGCTACAATTTCTAACCACCGACCATACCATCCATAAAAAACACTTCCACGGCTTGTGCCAAGTTGACACAGGATGAAATTATTTTATCCATCCAAGAAAAGCCACCGCAATCGCGCAAGACCAACAATCCTGCATACTACAGCTCCTATTCAAAGACTAATCCACGAAAAGAATCGACGAATCAGTGATATTTCCACACGACTAAGAAAAAGGCAGCACAGCGGCATAAATATTTTTAACCCGGTATTACTATATACCGGATTATCAGCAACAGCAACCGTTATGACTGTTAACAGCAAGCATATGTCTATTTGAATTGGGACGGCAAGAATTGACTTTTAAATTTGTGACAGTAAAGTAATATTTTCATGAACACTGTAATAAGGATTGTTTTAATGGTTTGTTTCACCCCTGCCGCATTTGCCAACACCATACCCGATGCGGCAGGGTGGACCTACAAACAATGCGTTGACTACGCACTCAACAATAACATCAGTCTCCGGAAGCTTCGCCTTGACAAAGAAACAGACAATGCCACCCTCTATGAATCAAAAGCCCAATGGCATCCGTCGCTCAATTTTGCCACTACACAAGGATTCACCAATTATGCACGCCAACAAGAAGATACTAACCGCAATATTTATGCCGGAAGTTACGGATTAAACGCATCGTGGACAGTGTTCAACGGTAATGCTCGGCGAAACCAGATTAAAGCTGACGAGCTGCAACTTGAGGTATCCCAACTTGGAATAGACGACTGCGAATACACATTTCAGACAGAAATTCTCACCAGATATCTCAACATTCTCTACTATCAAGAATCCGTAGGAATAGCACAACGTAATCTTGAAGTAAGCGAGTACCAAAAGGAACGGGCAGAAGCATTGATGGAGTCCGGGAAGATGTCGAGAGTGGACTATTCTCAAATCGAATCCCAATATCATTCCGACAAATACAGCCTCACATCCGCAGAATCGTCTTTGGCATCCTCGACCATCGAGCTAAAAACTCTGCTTGAACTCGGAATTGACGCGGATTTCGACATTGCGCCTGCCGACTTCACAGACAATGACATCACATATCCGCTCCCCGACAAAGCTGACGTATATGCCGATGCCTGCGCATGGATGCCGTCACTGCAACAATACCGCGCAACAGGGCAAATCAGCGACTACAACATTGCAATAGCAAAAGGAGGATATTATCCGCAAATATCGCTCAATGCCTCCGTAGCAACGGCCAACAACTCCGGAGGAGGAAACTTCGGCACACAGTTGCTCGACCGTATGAACGAACAGATATCCCTGTCAGTTAATATTCCGATACTCGACAACAGACGTAACAAAACAGCCGTGACAAAAGCAAAAATAGAGAAACTCAATGCCGAGCTCGATTTAGAAAGTGCGCTGACGACACTATCGCAGACCATCGAAAACATCTACATCGACGCTGTCAACGCACAAGCCAATTATGAAAGCTGCACAGAGCAAGTCAAAAGTGCCAAACTTTCAGACGAGCTTGTCAACGAACAATTCCGCCTCGGAATGATCAACACGCTCGACTTGCTCAACGCACACAACACACTCTATGCAGCCCAGCTCCAGCAACTGCAAGCAAAATATATGGCCATACTCAACATCAAACTGCTCGAATTTTATCAGACGAGCAACATAACACTATAAAAAACAGCATAATGCACAGATATATGAAATTCATCAGACTGACAGCCGCTGCCATCATAACAATCGTGGCAACGGCATGCACAAAAGAGAACAAAATCACGATAGAAACATCCACTGCCATTAAAGGCGACCTGACAGAAACCGTTACCGCAACCGGCACATTGGAAAGCGTAACGCAAGTCGATGTAGGCACACAGGTTACCGGAAAAGTGGTGAAATTATTTGCAGACTACAACTCCATCGTGAAAAAAGGCGAGCTGATTGCCGAAATAGACAAGACCCTGCTTGAAAGCGAGGTTGAAGCCGCCGATGCCAATATGGAAAGCGCCCGCGACACATACGAATACACAAAGAAGAACTACGAGCGCAACAAAGCCCTGCACGACAAGCAATTGATAAGCGACTATGAATACGAGACATCAAAGAACGCCTACCGCGTGGCAGAGCTAAGCTACGAGAAAAGCAAAGCCGACCGTGTGAAAGCTGCCGAGAATCTCGGTTATGCAGAAATCTATGCGCCAATCGACGGAATTGTGATATCGCGCGAGGTGGAAATAGGCCAGACGGTAGTTGCGAATATGGAAGTAGCCAACATCTTCACAATTGCCGACCTCAACAATATGCAGGTAATAGGCGATGTTGACGAAGCAGACATAGGGCAAGTAAAAACCGGACAAAGAGTCACATTCTCCGTAGATGCCTATCCTGATGACATATTTAGCGGAAAGGTTACCCAAGTGCGCCTAAATCCGACAGAAGAATCCAACGTAGTAACATACGAGGTTGTAGTATCTGCCGACAACTCAGAAGGCAAGCTCATCCCGGGACTTACCGCCAACCTCACAATATATACAGCAGAAACTCATAACGCCATATTAATCACGACAAAAGCGCTAAAATTCGCGCCAAAGGAGCTACCCGGACAATCATTGCCTCAACCATCAGGCAAAGCTCCTGAGAATGCCGCGGCACTCGTATGGATACTCAGCGACAACAAACTCGTGCCAACACCTGTGACTACAGGCGTGAACAACGGAATCAACGTTGAAATAAAATCAGGGCTGAAAGAAGGCGACATCGTAGCCACCGGATACTCCGCCAATGTCAATGCTCCAGATATGGGAGCAACTGAAGAAAGCAGCCCGTTTATGCCAAAGCCACCGGGAAGCGACAAGAAGAAAAAATAGAGCAATTAATATGAAAGAAATAATCAGAGTCGAACATCTATGCCGCAATTTCGTTGTCGGAAACGAAACGGTACACGCACTGCGTGACGTATCGTTTACCATAGAAGAAGGTGAATTTGTAACCATTATGGGCACCTCCGGCTCAGGAAAATCCACGCTTCTCAACATTCTCGGCTGTCTTGACACCCCTACATCCGGAGAATATCTCATCGACGGCACTTCTGTCAGGAAAATGGGGAAAAACGACCGTGCGATAGTGCGTAACCGCAAAATAGGATTCGTATTCCAGAACTATAATCTTCTGCCAAAAACAACAGCACTTGAAAACGTAGAATTACCTCTGTTCTACAATCCTGCCATATCAGCAAAAGAACGCCGCCGCAGAGCATCAGAAGCCCTTGACGCAGTAGGATTGCACGACCGGAAAATGCACAAATCAAACCAGATGTCGGGCGGGCAACAACAACGTGTGGCAATAGCCCGCGCATTGGTCAACGACCCTGTGCTGATACTAGCGGATGAAGCCACCGGCAATCTGGACACACGCACATCGTTCAGCATTCTGATGCTTTTTCAGGAACTGCACCGTCGCGGACGCACCATAATATTCGTCACCCACAATCCAGAGCTGTCGTCATACAGCAGCCGCAACATTGTATTGCGTGACGGAAAAATTGTCGCAGACGAAAAAAACGCCGCCATCAAGTCTGCGGAAGATGTTTACAAAACCCTCCCGATAATCAACGACTGAAACAGCTATGAAAATAGGAAATCTTTTTAAGATAGCACTGAAGGCACTAAATAACAATAAAATGCGCTGCTTCCTGACAATGCTCGGAATAATAATAGGAGTGGCGTCGGTGATTACGATGCTTGCCATCGGACAAGGCTCGAAAAACAGCATCCGGCAGCAAATCTCCGAGATGGGCAGCAATATGATTATGATATTCCCAGGCAATATGGAACGCGGAGGAGTCAGGCAAAGCACAGACGATATGCAGACAATGAAGCCAATCGACTATGAAAGCATCCGCGACGAAGCAAAATACGTTGCAGCCGTATCGCCAATGGTAAGCAGCTCCGGGCAGTTCATTTGCGGAGCCAACAACTATCCGTCGAAAGTCGAGGGAGTGAATCCCGACTACCTTGAAATACGCCAACTGAAAATAAGCACAGGCAACGTGTTCACCGACCAGGACATAAAAAGGGCGGCAAAAGTATGCATAGTCGGGCAAACCATTGTGGACAATCTCTTTCCTGACGGCGAAGAGCCTGTCGGGAAAGTAATACGTTTCAATTCCATACCGTTCACCATCATAGGAGTGCTCGAATCCAAAGGCTACAACAGTATGGGTCAGGATCAGGACGACATAGTATTAGCGCCATACACCACAGTAATGAAGCGCGTACTCGCTATCGACTACATACAGGGTATCTTTGCATCAGCACTTACGGAAGAAATAACAGACGAGGCAATCGAGGAAATAACCGCCATAATCGACCGCAACCACAAAATTAAAGATGGAGAAGAAGGGGATTTCACCATTCGCTCACAGCAAGAGCTGAGCGAAATGCTCAACTCCACTACCGAGATGATGACACTGCTGCTCGCCTGTGTAGCAGGAATATCGCTGATGGTCGGCGGTATCGGAATCATGAACATAATGCTTGTGTCAGTCACCGAGCGGACGCGTGAAATAGGATTGCGGATGAGCATAGGCGCAAAAGGACGCGACATATTGACACAATTCCTTATCGAAGCCGTCATCATCAGCATAACGGGCGGCATAATAGGCGTGCTGATTGGCGGAATCTCATCATTTCTTGTGAAATTTCTGCTCAATTGGCCGGTTTCCATTCAAATATATTCAGTAGTTTTGTCATTTGCAGTATGCACGGTAACAGGTGTATTCTTCGGATGGTATCCTGCAAAAAAAGCATCCGCCCTCGACCCTATAGAAGCTTTAAGATATGAATAGACAGCCACATATAAGCAAAACCAACGTGCTCGACATAATGATCAATATCATTGTGCTGCTCATTGTGTTCATCCTCCCGGAAGTGATTTTCAATACGGCAATGGAACAACGCCATCAACATCCTCAGCACATTGCCGTATATATCCATGCTCTCATATATCTGTTTGTGTTCTATCTCAACTATTTTGTGCTGATTGACAAACTGCTGTTCCGCAAAAAAGTACTGCTCTACGTAGCCACCGCCTTGCTGCTCTCGGCCATAATGGTATTCCTCACGCCTATACTCCACCAATTCACCGACCCGCCACAACCCCATCCCCACCACGAGCCGGAATCCGGAAACATTTTCATACTCGGCATAATGCTACGCGACTTCGCCATGATGATTCTCACCACCGGACTGAGCGTAGCCATAAGAATGGGATTACGCTGGAACAAGATAGAACGTCAGAACCGGCAAATAATATCCGAACAGAAAGAAATGGAACTTGCCAACTTGAAGAATCAACTGAACCCGCATTTCCTGTTCAACACGCTCAATAACATATATGCCCTAATAGCCATCAACCAAGACAAGGCGCAAGATGCCGTACACCGTTTAAGCAAAATGCTGCGGTATATGCTTTATGAAAACGGGAAAGAAGTGCCGCTCGAAGAAGAATTGCAATTCCTGCGCAATTTCATCGAACTTATGAAACTGCGACTCAACGATAATAACCACCTTACAATCAGCATCCCCGACAAGGAAGCCGACGGGCTGGCGATAGCTCCGCTACTGATGATGACGCTTGTGGAAAATGCGTTCAAACATGGTATCAGCGGATCAAAGCCGTCAGAAATATCCATCATTATCACAATTGACCGGACAATGGTAACTTGCCACACAGAAAACAGCCTGTTTCCGAAACCAGACAACGACAAAAAGAATTCCGGAATAGGAATAGCAAATATGCAAAAACGACTTGATATGATTTATCACGGACGCTACAGCTACCAATACGGAAATGACGGCAGCAAATACACTGCGACACTATCAATCGACTTAAGTAATTAACTAAATAACGATGAATATGGAACAGAAACTCAAATGTTGCGTAATCGACGATGAGCCATTGGCACGCGACCTTATCTGCGGATTCATAAACAAAACCCCATTCCTTGAGCTGGAAGGCTCCTATGCCTCTGCATCAGAAGCCATACGACCGATAATCGAAGGACGTGCCGATCTCGTATTCCTCGACATACAGATGCCGGAACTCAACGGCATGGAATTTGCGAAAGTGATACCACCCGACTGCCGCATTGTATTCGTCACCGCCTATGAACAATACGCCATCGACGGATTCCGCCAAAATGCGCTCGACTATCTGCTCAAGCCAGTAAGCTACAGTGAATTCCTGACCGCTGCCAACCGTGCGCTGCAATGGAAAGTACTGAAAGAACAAGCTTCAAGCAGCAACAACACACCTGACGACAACCACTATATCATCGTGAAAAGCGAATACAAGCTCGTTCAAATCGACACTTCGAGAATCTCATATATCGAAGGACTGAAGGACTATGTGAAAATCTACACCGAAGATTCTCCAAACTGCATAATGTCGCTGATGAAAATGAAATCACTCGAACAATATCTACCGTCAGGCAAATTCATCCGCGTACACCGTTCGTTCATAGTGAACATGGAGAAAGTGAAGCTCATAGAACGCAACCGCATAGTGTTCGGAAAAACCTACATTCCCATCTCCGACACTTATAAAGACGCTTTCACGACCTATCTTCAAAGCCATACCGTAACCGACAGCCCCAACGAAAACCAAAGCGGCAGGAGCGACTTATAAAGTCGTCCTGCCGCCATCGGATATCGTTACGTGTCAGTCATCCTTGCCGACACTGCGGTTCGACTTGCTCACTTGTTTCTCCACCGAACTGCTGTTGGTGTCTTTATCCTCTTTCACATCAATCTCGTTGCGGTCCTTGTCGTAGATACGATATTCAAGGTATGCAAGCGACTGATTCGGTACTATCTTGAACTTTCTTCCAAATTCCTTGTGCCATTTCCGGTAAATAGATTTAAGCAGCCCTTTCTTTATATAAGCGTCAACATAAGGATGCACATAAAGGATGAATTCACTGACATGCAAATGGTTCACCACATAGTCAAGCTTCTCGTGCAGCCTGTCGGTGAAAAGGAGCGACGGCTGCACCATTCCCTTGCCATAGCATGAAGGGCAGGTCTCCATCGTCTCGATGTCGAGAACGGCACGCACACGTTGACGTGTAATCTGCATCAGGCCGAACTTGCTTAACGGCAATATGTTGTGCCGCGCACGGTCATTAGCCATCACGTCGCGCATATGCTCATAAAGCTTCTGTCTGTGCTCCGCAGAATTCATATCGATGAAATCAATCACTATGATTCCGCCCATATCACGCAGACGCAGCTGACGCGCGATTTCGTCGGCAGCCCGTATGTTCACGTCAAGCGCGTTTTCCTCCTGATTGTCGGCATTCTTGTTGCGGTTGCCTGAATTCACGTCTATCACGTGCAAGGCTTCCGTATGTTCGATTATAATGTATGCTCCCGACTTGAAAGAAACAGTTTTCCCGAACGAAGACTTTATTTGTTTCGTAACGTTGAACGTATCGAATATCGGTTCATCCTTGGCATACAGTTTCACAGCCTCTATCCTTTCCGGCGCAATCAGGCTGACATAGTTATAGATTTGAGAATATGTCTCGGCATCGTTTACAAACACATTCTCGAACGACGGGCTGAAAATGTCGCGTATGATGCTCACAGCGCGGCTATCCTCTTCATGGAGCAACGCCGGCGGTGTGGTTTTCTGCAATTTCTCAAGCATTTCCTCCCAGCATCTAAGCAAGGTGTTCATCTCATTGTTGAGCTCCGCGACACGCTTATTCTCCGCAGAAGTACGCACAATGACACCGAAATTCTTAGGCTTGATACTCTCAATCAGCATCTTCAGCCTCATTTTTTCCCCTGTCGCCTTGATTTTCTGAGATATGGATATCTTGTTTGAGAATGGTATAAGTACCATAAAACGTCCTGTGAACGACAATTCAGCCGTCAACCGCGGACCTTTAGTGGATATCGGCTCTTTCGACACCTGCACCACCACTTGCTGCCCCAGCTTCAGCACGTCGGAAACCGAGCCATGCTTGTCGATGTCAGGCAGACATTTGAATTTAGAAAGTTGCGGGATTTTTGAAGTATCCCCGATAGCACCCTGAATAAAAGAATCGAAACTTGAGAATTGCGAACCAAGATCAAGATAATGAAGAAAAGCATCCTTTTCCGAGCCGATATCTACAAATGCGGCATTCAGACCAGGCATCAGCTTCTTCACCTTGCCGAAATAAACGTCTCCGACAGCATACTTGACATTCCGTGCCTCGCGTTGGAGCGACATCAGACGCCCGTCTTCCAGCAGCGCTATCGAAATGTCTTTCGGCTGGACATCGACTATCAGTTCACTTTTCATCTAACGCTAATTCAAGGTCTTTTTTCAATTCTACATCTAATGTTCAACACACACCCCTTAACAAGGCACAAGAACAAACCGACGACCAGCCAATGAGCGCATCGTGTTTGTTCTTGCGTGTTAACGGTAACTCAAAAAAGTTGATTATTTCTTCTTATGACGATTTTTTCTCAATCTTTTTTTGCGCTTGTGAGTTGCCATCTTGTGGCCTTTTCTTTTCTTTCCGCTTGGCATAGTTGTTTAAATTTTAATTATTTAACTTCCTCCATAAACACTTTTGCCGGTTTGAATGCCGGGATTTTGTGCTCCGGAATGATAATAGTTGTACCTTTAGATATGTTTCTTGCAGTCTTTTCTGAACGAGTCTTTACAATAAAGCTGCCAAAACCGCGGAGATATACATTCTCACCGTTGGCAAGCGACTCTTTCACTACTTCCATAAACTTCTCTACAGTTTCCAACACGGCAGCTTTTTCCACACCTGTCGTCTTTGAAATTTCGTTTACAATATCAGCTTTAGTCATAGTTCTATATATTTATTTTTTATAATTATTTCATAACCAGACAAAAAATGAACAGGGAATTAATTCCCGGCTCAAATGTGGATGCAAATATCGCACTTTTTTTTCAAATAGCAGTGCGTTAGGAAATAAAAATGGATAAAATTTTAAAAAATAAGCGTTTAGTAGATTCTCACCACCGCCGCAATCAGTGTTTCTTAAGCTCCAGCCCACGGTCACGGGCAAGACTAAGCATCAAATTCCACGCCGCTTCCCGGTCGTTAGGAATATCACCATCGAGTATGGCGTTCTTTATTGACTCCTTTATCTCACCAATGACTTGCGATGGCGGTATGCCGAATGCTTCCATTATGTCGTCACCACTTACAGGCGGCTGGAAATTACGGATTCTGTCTTTCTCCTCTATCTCCACGAGCTTATTGCGCACAACCGCGAAATTATCCGTATAACGTCTAACCTTCTCCTGGTTCTTCGACGTTATATCAGCCTCGCAAAGCTGCATCAGGTCATCGATATCGTCGCCGGCATCAAACAAAAGACGACGCACTGCAGAATCCGTCACCTCATCCTCCACAAGGGCTATCGGACGCATATGGAGCTCGACCAGCTTCTGCACATAGCGCATCTTCTCATTCATCGGGAATTTCATCCTCTTGAATATGCCGGGAATCATCTTCTTTCCTATATAATTATGATTATGAAAAGTCCAGCCCAATTTCTGGTCATATCGTTTAGTCACCGGCTTCGCTATATCGTGGAACACAGCTGCCCACCTGAGCCATTCGTTTTCCGATTTCTCCGCCACATTGTCGAGCACTTGCATCGTATGGAAGAAATTATCCTTATGCCCGCGCCCGTCAATCGTCTCTACTCCTTTCAAGGCTTGCAGCTCCGGAAATATTATCTTCAGAAGGCCGCAACGCTCCAACAAAAGAAACCCTTTCGAGGGAACAGGCGACTTGACAATCTTCTCCAACTCATCAAACACCCTTTCTTTTGATATTATCGATATACGCTCACGGTTACGCGCTATCGCCTCAAACGTGTCGGGATATATTTCAAATCCAAGCTGCGTGGCAAAGCGTATTGCACGCATCATCCGCAAAGGGTCGTCAGAAAATGTGACATCCGGATCAAGCGGAGTGCGTATCAGCTTCTTTCCTATATCGGAAATACCGTCAAAAGGATCTACAAGCTCACCGAATGTAGTCTCGTTCAGACTTATAGCCATAGCGTTAACCGTAAAATCACGGCGTTTCTGATCATCATCAAGCGTACCGTTCTCCACCACCGGATTCCGGCTATTATGGCTATACGACTCCTTCCTCGCGCCGACAAATTCAAGTTCCAAACCGCCATGCTTCACCTGAGCCGTGCCGAAATTGCTGTAAACGGCTATCGAAGTCTTAGGACCGAAACTCATTGCCACTTTTTCCGCAAGACGGATACCGCTGCCCACCGTCACGAAATCAATGTCGGTAGAATGCCTGCCAAGAAACAAATCACGCACATAGCCACCAACGACGAAGCATTGTTGCCCCATCATGTCAGCCACAGCGCCTATCTGGCGGAAAACTGGATTAGCAAGCTGCTCTTTCAGGTTCATAGCCATTACAATTCCGACAACTCCTCCGGAAAATCAGTAATACATTCCAGACCATCGTCGCCTACCACATATGTGTTCTCGATGCCTACAGCACCAGTTCCCGGGATTACAAATTTAGGCTCCAACGCTATGACATTGCCTTTCTCAAACACGTCTCTGCTCTTAGGAGCAATCACCGGCAACTCGTTGACTTCGATACCCACCCCGTGACCGATAAAGCCGGCTTTCTGCCGATGCCCCATAAAATAATCACTGAATCCGGCATCATCGGCCATTTTCTTGGCAAGCTCATATGCAGCCTTCGCCTCCACACCCGGTCTAATAAAATCGGAAAGCGCACGATGAATGCTTATAGAAAGATTATGTGCAGCTTTCGCCTTATCATCAATACGCTGCACATAATATGTGCGCGTCATATCTGTCATATATCCGGTGAAATTGCCGTTCATATCAATCATCACAGAATTTCCAGGACGCATTATGGAATCATTGCAACCTACCGGCAACGAATTGTCAAGCCCCTCGCCTCCCATAGCAAAATCGTAAGGCGACGGCTCGTCAGCGTTCTCGCCGACAAGCAAATTACCCATAAACAATTCCATAGAGCCGCCGGCTATGCGGAATTGTCCAAGACAACCGTCGAGACGCAACCGATGCTCTATCTCTATCTGAAACTCCTTATCGGTCATCCCTTCATGGAAAAGTCCCGATATACGACTATACGACTGGCAATGATGCACACCCGATTTCTTCAATTTCTCCAACTCAAAATCGGTTTTCACCGACCGTGCCTTTGCCAAAAGTGCAGAACAATCGAGCAGTTCCCGCTGAGAAAAGGCTGCCGCAAGACGCAACGCCTGTAAATACGGAATCCTTCCCAGCTCGAGACCGAGCTTCTCAGGGAGCTTTCTGCCCATCGATTCCAACTTCTCAGCAATTTGCTCCGGCTTTCTCACATACACCACCTTTTCATGCTCCAGCCCGACAGGACGGTGCACAAAAAACAAGCAACCGCCATCAACCGACACATACACAAACCCGGAAAACACATAACCGGACGTATAATATATATTAGCGTTAGTGCTTATCAGCACCGCATCATAACCCGTTTCAACCGCCATCTCACGGATCCTGGAAATGCGCTGCTCCAATTCTTCTTCAGGCAAAAACTTATTCATAACTCTCTATCTATTTAAAAAGAATTCTGTCAACTCACGAAAAGAGGCAACTGTAAGGTCGGCATCAACACAATCACCAAAACCATAGGAAGCAAATACAAACGGCAATCCTGCCGCATGCGTACTCCGGCAATCCGACTCCGTATCGCCAACATAAACAGGCTGTACAAGATTGTGTTTTTCTTTCAAGTACCGCATATTAGCATCTTTCTGACGCTTCGTTGCCCCAAATGTCACGCTTTCCGTCACAAATTCAGCAATTCCGATATGCCGTGCCATATTATCCAGCCCGTCCTCGCCACAATTGCTAAGCAACAGTATAACATATTTCTTCGACAATTGTTCGATGCCTTCACGCACACCAGGATAGGGAATTCCTGCAAGCCGCGGCATCATCGCCTTTTCATTATCGACAAGTACAGGAATGAACCTGGTTGCAGGTATGACGGGATTGTCACCGGCTATATTTCGATAAATCACATCGAGCGTCTGCCCCATACATCCCACAAGCTGACTGCGACCTACATGACAATCCACACCGAAAGTGCGAAACGTGGTGTTCCATATCTCACAATAAGAATCAACGGCATCCCACAATGTACCGTCCATATCGAAAATCAAAGCATCCGTAGCCGACCAATCAATCATTTCACTCTATTCTTCATCCAGCGACAACGACAAACCCACGTCCTCTATTCCAGTGACCGTGTCGCAACGCATATAATGCCACAATATAACTTCTTCAAAACCATCCACACCGACATTGTCACGCATCGCGACAGAATATTGGTAGAGCTGCCCAAGCCCAGAGCCGAACCAGTTGCCGAACCTGTCGGCAAGTTGTATGTTGCAAGTGTCCGATTCCACAACCCTGCCGCCTCTAACATAGTCGGCCACAATCCATAAATTACGATATGGATAATAATTAGTATGCCTTATGCTGACAAACAGAGAAGATTTTCCGTCAGGCAACGAATCAGGCAATTCATAACGCAAAAGCCTGTCTTTCGTCCATCCGCTGCCGACATTGCGAAAATCAATGTAATAGACTCCGGCATCCGAACACGCCATCATTGCCAGAAGCGAAACTGCAAACAGTATTTTATTCGGCAACTGGCTGATTGTTTTTCGGAGTCTTCTGATTCTTGCGTTGCTGTCCATTGCTGCGGTTTTCAGGATTTCCTTTACTACGCTGCTTCTGCCCTCCGCCATTATGGCCTTGCGGCTGCCCGGCATTACCCTGCTGTTTCTGACGGTTGTTCTTACGTTTTTTCTTCTTCGCCTTATCAAAACGTGTCACGCTATCTTGCCCGACAATATCGCCGAACTCCTTCACATCTGCACTTTCCGGGGTACCGTCACCAGGAAGGGAATCAGGCTTAACACCACGCTTGTTAAGCGCAATCACCTCAAAGACTCTCGCCGCCGGGACAGTGACAAGTTTTGTAGGAGCGTTCTTCTCTGTCGAATAAGTCATTTCACGCTTGAATATGTCTGTCTTGAAATGATAATAGACATTATCCTTCGTCTCAAGACGGATTTCACGAGAAGGGAGACGTTTCACACTTTCAACATAAGCATCCACCTCATAATTAAGGCAACACTTCAGCTTCGCGCATTGGCCGGCAAGCTTTTGCGGATTAAGAGAAATATCCTGATAGCGCGCCGCGCTTGTTGCAACCGACACGAAATTAGTCATCCACGTTGCGCAGCACAACGGTCTGCCGCACGGACCGATTCCGCCTATACGCCCGGCTTCTTGCCGCGCGCCGATTTGCTTCATCTCTATACGTACATGGAAAGCTTCCGCAAGCACTTTTATGAGTTGACGGAAATCTACCCGCTCATCTGCTATATAGTAGAATATCGCCTTATTGCCATCGCCCTGATACTCAACATCCCCGATTTTCATATTAAGCCCGAGCTCCTTTGCAATCTGGCGGGAACGCAACATCGTGTCGTACTCTCTTGCCTTAGCCGCCTCGAATTTCTCCATATCAGCCTGCTTGGCTTTGCGGAATATGCGCTTCACCTCAAAATCAGGACGCAAATTGGCTTTCTTCATCTGTAAAGCCACCAATTTACCTGTCAGAGTGACCCTGCCTATGTCGTGACCGGGACTTGCCTCTACCGCAACTATGTCGCCTGCCTTCAAAGGCAGATTCATACTGTTTTTATAGAAACCCTTACGAGTATTCTTGAACTGCACCTCGACCATATCGAAGCAGTTCTTCCCTCCCGGAATGTCGGCAAGCCAATCGTAACTGTCAAGCTTTCCTCGTGGAGCTTCCATATTGCAGGCGGCACGGTAATCTTTCAATTTTTCATCTTCGTCCATGCCCGGAAGTTTTTATTTAGCGAAGCTGACAGAACGGGTTTCCCTTATCACGGTAATCTTAACCTGTCCAGGATAAGTAAGCTCATCCTGAATACGGCGGGCAAGCTCTCCCGACAATTTTTCAGTCTCCACATCCGATATCTTGTCCGCGCCGACTATCACGCGCAACTCACGGCCTGCCTGTATCGCATAGGTCTTGATAACTCCAGGATAAGAAAGAGCGAGCTGCTCAAGGTCGTTAAGGCGCTTAATATATGCCTCGACAGCCTCACGGCGTGCTCCCGGACGAGCACCGGATATGGCATCACACACTTGCACTACCGGGGCAAGAAGCGAAGTCTGCTCAATCTCATCATGATGCGCCCCTATAGCGTTGCAGATATCCGGCTTTTCCTTATATTTTTCAGCAAGCTTCATACCAAGTATTGCATGCGGCAATTCCGGTTCCTCATCAGGCACTTTGCCTATGTCATGCAACAGTCCGGCACGGCGTGCCTTTTTCGGGTTAAGCCCGAGCTCGGAAGCCATAATCGCGCAAAGGTTTGCAGTCTCGCGTGAATGCTGCAGCAAATTCTGCCCATAGCTCGAACGGTATTTCATTTTTCCAACCAGACGTATCAATTCCGGATGCAATCCGTGGATTCCAAGGTCGATTGTCGTACGCTTGCCAGTTTCAATTATCTCATCTTCCACCTGCTTGCGCACCTTTGCGACAACCTCCTCGATACGAGCCGGATGGATACGTCCGTCAGCCACAAGCTGATGCAGTGCAAGACGCGCTATTTCCCTGCGCACAGGGTCAAAACCAGAAAGCACTATTGCTTCCGGAGTGTCGTCAACTATGATCTCTATACCGGTAGCAGCTTCAAGAGCCCTGATATTTCGTCCTTCACGCCCGATTATCCTACCTTTCAGCTCGTCACTGTCGATATGGAACACTGTAACCGCATTTTCTATCGCGGTTTCTGTAGCCACACGCTGAATCGTCTGAACCACAATTCGCTTCGCCTCCTTATTAGCCGTCAGCTTAGCCTCGTCCATAATATCGTTGATATAAGATGCCGCTGCCGTCTTCGCCTCATCCTTCAGCGATTCAACAAGCTTATCCTTTGCTTCCTCTGCAGAAAGCCCTGATATATGCTCCAAAGTTTCCTGCGCCCTCTTCTGCATCTTGTCGATTTCAGCCTGACGCAATTCCATAGATGCCGACTGATTGTCGAGCGTGGTCTTCAAAGCGTCAACCTCATTGCGCTTGCGCTGCAATTCCGACTGCATCTGGTTCAGCTGCAATTCGCGCTGCTTGGCACGGGCTTCTGCCGACTGCACCTTCGAAAGCCGGGCATTAGCCTCTTTTTCTAACTCGGCTTTCATTTTCATCTCCTCTTCCTTGGCTTCAAGAAGCTTGTTTTTCTTCATCACATCAGCTTCCAGCCTTGCCTCGTCAAGTATATTTTTCGCGCTGCTATGCGCCATCTTTTTCGTCACCAGCAGCGTAACCCCTCCACCTACGAACAGGGCAACAACCGCCACGATAACATAAAACAATACATCCATTAGTATATCAAGTTTTTATTTATTACAAAAAAGCGCCGACAATATGCGGTTGTCCCACATACCACCGGTGCGGTTAATTCTCCTTTATTCTCTAATCAGGAAATATGATAATATATATTCCAATCTCTCGCCAAAGGCGCTCGGTCTTTATTATATCTGTTATCTATGTAAATGCTCCGCGCTAACTGCCATTCAGCTGCCCGATGCATTTTTCCACGTCCCGCACCAACTTGGATACAAGTTCACGGCTTTTTTCCAATGTCGCCTGATCGGGTGCTATCGTTCGAGCAATCTTCAGATATTGATTTTCAATCTGCAATCTCTCAATTTCTGACTTTTGCTTTCTAATCCTGTTTTCAAGCTCTATCCTCCCGTTCGACAACTCTTTATTCTTTTCCTCCAACGCATGGTATTTGTCAACGAGAATCTGCTGCTTCTGAAGCATCCGTTCAAAAATTTCCGACAAAGTCTCAGCCATTCTGAACCAAATTTTTACAAAAGTAGCAATTAATTTCCATAATTTGAAAAAAATCAGTCAAAATTAATCCACAAACCGGCAGAATTCATACATCAAGCAATATCTCATCCATTTTTCCTTCATATTCCTTAATGAAACCTGACAGTTCCGCCTCCCGCTTACGGCTTTTATCCGCCACATCATGGTACATTTTCGCGTACTGGAAAACCATCATTGCCAACAATTCAGTCTTGGTACGCCCAGGATGAATCAGATTCCACTTCTCCCACAAGGCATTGATTTCTTTTTCCACCTTCTTCAACGACTGCTCATCCTTACGAAGAATGACAGTCACTATTTTCTCCTCTGCTATGCGCAGCGTAAGCTGCTGTTTTTCCGGATCAATCATATTCCAACGAAGTATATGTCACAAATATAACAAATCCATATAAAATCCACAAAATACGGAACAAAAAAAGGTGCGCTTTTCAGGCGCACCTAAATACATAACACGTAGCACTGAACAGGATTATGTATTATCAATCTTCAAACTCAATAAGCGGAGCATCCGTACCCACGACATCGTCAACAGCGACAAACACACGCTTAACCGTGCAGTCGCGCTCTGCTGTAAGCTCGTTCTCCATCTTCATTGCTTCGTAAACGACAAGCAAGTCTCCCTTCTTAACCTTATCTCCGGCTTTCACTTTCACCTCTATGATTTTTCCACCCATAGGTGCACGTTCCACCGGACCAGTGATGGGCGCATCTTCAGCTTTCGCCTTAGCTTCTTCCTTAACTTCAGGCGCAGCAGCCTTATGTTCTGCCTCACGACGCTTCTTCAAAAAGCCGTTCGCTACAGAAGGAAGCAACTGCAAAAGCAGATATTCCTGATCATTCTCGGCAAGCTTACATCCGCCAAGGTCGTTGAGCACCGGATTTTCCGGAGCCTTGTAGCTCGACACATCATACGGACGCTCTACCGGACTGCCTGTAATCTTCTCACGGAATGCCGGATCGATTGCAACCGGAGTCTTTCCATATTCACCCTTTATCAAAGCAATGAACTGATTCGACTTAGTCGTGTAATCCGGATGACCTTTCTTACGGTCAATTGCCACACTCACAGCCTGGCTTCCCACAATCTGGCTCGTAGGAGTCACCAACGGCACCAAACCGGCATCGCGGCGAACCCTCGGAATAAGATGCATTGCGTCATCAAGCACATCCTCTGCATTCAGCGCCTTCAGCTGCGCAACCATATTCGAATACATACCGCCCGGTACTTCCGCCTCCTTGACCAGCAAGTTTGGCTTCGGGAAATTGAAATACTTTTCTATCGCATGGCAAGCATCGAGAAGGGCATCCTCATCGTTGGCCTTAGCCGCTGCCACAGCACGGTCGAACTGAGCCTCCACATCAGCCGGCAACTTGTCCGTAAGCGGGTCGAAATCAATCGGGAAATTACCCTTATGCAAGTCAAAGTCGGCAAGCGACTTGCGCACTTCCTTCAATTCCTTGCGGATTTTACCGACAGCTTCCATATTCACCTCGACATTGATGTCCAGACGTTTTGCGAACAAATACACCAATTCGATTGCCGGAGCGGCAGAACCGCCACCGAAATACCATATATTGGTATCAACGATGTCAACACCGCTAATCATAGCCATCACCACAGAAGCCAAGCCATATCCCGGCGTACAGTGGGTATGGAAGTCAACAGGAACGTTAAGCGCCGCCTTCATCTTAGAAATCAGGGAAGCCGCACGCGACGGATTTACCAATCCCGCCATATCCTTGAGTGTTATGATTTTAGCACCATATGCTTCCATTCCTTTTGCTTTCTCTATGAAATATTCGTCAGTGAATATCTTCTCAGGAGCGGCAGGAGCAGGAGCCTCGTGCTTCTTTCCGAACAATTTCGCGAAAAATCCCTGTTTCTCTTCCACCACCGGAGCCGGCTCTTCTTTCGGATCTACAGTATAGCAGACCGCGCCATCGGCAATACCGCCCATCTCATTGATGAGCTTAATAGATTCCTTAACATTGTCCAAATCGTTGAGCGCATCAAAAATACGCATTATGTTAAGACCGTTCTTTATAGCTTCCTTATAGAATCCCTCAAGAACCGATGTGGGATAAGGAACATATCCGAAAAGGTTGCGGCCGCGCGACAATGCCGTCAATTTCGACACTCCGCCCATAGCGTCGCTGATGCTTTTCAATCTTACCCACGGATCCTCTCCAAGATAGCGCATCACTGAATCAGGAACAGCGCCACCCCATACTTCCATCGCATAAAAACCAGCATCCTTATACAAAGGAAGCAATTTATCGATGTACTCTTGCTTCATTCTCGTGGCAAACAATGATTGTTGCCCGTCACGCAGAGTTAAATCTCTAACTTTCAGATTACGACTCATATTGATATTGTTTTTTAATGGTTATATGTTATTTCAGTTTTGCAATAATACTGATTTTTTTCAATACATAAAAATTTCCGTAATTGAATTTTCAACTCAAAACCACGGCGTAGCAATATTTTTATGACACCCCGTCAATCATCCGATATGATTAGCAACAATACCGCGCCTTAAAGTTTACAATTAAAACATTCTCAGCCATATTTGCGAACAAATAAAACCACAGCAAAAGAATGCCACTTTAATATTTACGTATTTTTAACACTCTAATCATATACATTATCTATCGCCTCAACCGGTACGGAAACGGACACGGAATCCGGACCGAACGACTCCTTGAAACACGGACTGAATCCAGGAGGTGGCGCAGGAAATTCTTCATCCTGCTTATAAGGCAAAGTCTTGTCGGCATACACCTTCGTCATATACCGCCCATATATCGGCAACGCCGTCGATGCGCCTTGTCCTTGCGCCATTGTGTTGAAATGGATATAGCGTTCGTCTCCTCCAACCCAGACACCGGTCACCAGACTTGGAGTGAAGCCCATAAACCATCCGTCGGAATTGAAATTGGTCGTTCCTGTCTTTCCACCCATTTTCGCCGTTATATTATAAGGTGCCCGGCGCAACCGGTTGCCCGTGCCGGCATTGATGACATTCTGCAAAATATCAATCATCTTGAAATAAGCCTCTTCACTTATCACTTCCGTGAATTGCTGCTTGAACTCCGAAATGACATTTCCATTATTGTCAGTAATCTTAGTCACATATATAGGATCAACCCTAAGCCCCTTATTGGAGAACGCTGTATATGCAGTCACCATTTCCTTCACTGAAATGTCGCAAGGTCCGAGACACAACGACATCACTGCCGGCAATTCAGCGGTTATTCCGAATGTATGCATCGTGCGAACAAGAGCCGCCGGCGACAATTCACTCATAAGGCGTGCCGATATCCAGTTGTTGGAATTGGTCAAAGCCCAATACAAATCAACCATCTCACCTATCCGCGCACGGCTCGCATTGCGTGGCGTCCATATCTGACCAGCCGGTGTGACTATCGTGGGCTGTGAATTGAGGAACATATCGCAAGGAGTATAACCCTGTTCGAATGCATAAGTATATAGGAACGGCTTCACCGTTGACCCTATCTGACGCCGCCCGACGCCTGCCATATCATACTGGAAGAATCTGAAATCCGGACCTCCAACATAAGCCTTCACATAACCGGTATGCGCATCCATCGACATCATACCGGCACGCAAGAACATTTTTTGATATAACACTGAATCACGAGGCGTCATCGTCGTGTCAAATCCCCCGTCATAGGAAAACACCGTCATTTCGACCGGTCTGTCGAAATCTTCAAAAATCTCGCGCTCGTTCATTCCCGACAGCTTGTCAACACGATAGCGCTCGCTTTGCCGGATCGCCTTTTCTATCAATTTCTCGACAGTCACATTTCCAAGCTCAGCCGCATTGCGCGTATAAGGCCCCGTCTTGCGCTTCTCACGGTCGAACTGGGGCTGCAACTTGTCGCGCAGATGCCCCACCAGAGCATCCTCGGCGTAGCGCTGCATGCGGGAGTCGATTGTAGTATAGATACGCAACCCGTCAGTATATATATTGTATTTGCTGCCATCAGGCTTGCGGTTTTTCTCCACCCAACCAAACAACGGATTGATTTCCCATGCTATGGAATCATCTATATAATGCTGATAGTCCCAACTTGGATAGTCATTCCGTTCCGGCTTCTTGGCTTGCATCATCAGCCTCACTGCCTCTCGGAAATATGGAGCAATCCCGTCCTTATGGTCAACCCTATGGAACGACAGCACCAACGGCGGCGCCGACAAGGAATCCCGTTCCGCTTCCGTAATCATACCCGCCTTTTCCATTTGCGACAACACGACATTCCTGCGCCCCCGCGTACGCTCATTGTAACGAACAGGATTATAATAAGACGGATTCTTAACCATACCGACAAGAGTAGCAGCCTCATCAACAGTAAGTTCTGTTGGAGTTTTCCCAAAGTACACATATGCAGCCGTCTTGATGCCCACCGCGTTATTAAGGAAGTCAAACCGGTTGAGATACATCTTCAGAATTTCCTCTTTCGTGTAATAGCGTTCCAATTTCACGGCTATCGCCCACTCTACAGGCTTTTTCATAGCACGCTCCCACACACTGTTGGAGCTGCTTGAGTATAACAGCTTAGCAAGCTGCTGCGTTATTGTGCTACCTCCGCCAGAGCTACGCTGCCCAAGCATGACGGTTTTCACAAGCACACGGGCCAATGACTGGAAGTCGATACCGGAATGCCTTTCAAACCTGACATCCTCGGTAGCAATCAACGCATTTACCACATTCTGCGATATTTCATCATAATCCGCATAAACCCGGTTGTTCTTGCTCTGGTAATATCGCCCCATTTCCTCACCGTCGGCAGTGAACAGACGCGTGGCATATTTATCATTAGGATTCCGCAAATCCTCGACAGGAGGCATATACCCTACAACACCATTATATATAAGCACGCTAAACACGACCACAGCAACAATAGCCACTCCGTTAAGCGCCCACAAAGCCTTTACAACGCCCTTGCGACTGCGTTTCTTACGTTTTTTAACAGCACTGTCCGTCACTTCTGCCATTTATATTTATCGCGATTTCTATGTTCCACAATCAATTATGAATACAAAAGTAGTAATTAAAATCAAACACGGCATTAATTTGTCAACACAAATATAGTATGTTAGAAATAAATGGCTTATTTTTGCACTTATGGATATCAACAATAAGCTACAATTGGAAGAAAGCATCGTAAAGATGCTGAAAACCGTTTACGACCCCGAGATACCTGTCAACGTCTATGACCTCGGACTAATTTACGATATGGAGGTGGACGACAAAGGACACGTCAAAATCGAAATGACACTGACAGCCCCCAATTGCCCCGCTGCCGATTTCATCATTGAAGACATCCGTATGAAAGTGGAAAGCGTAGAAGGCGTATCGGGCGTAGATGTAAATATCGTATTCGAGCCGGAATGGAATCAGGACATGATGACCGACGAGGCCAAGCTCGAACTGGGTTTCTTATAATTAATCGGCAATTGGAAATGGCACAACGGCAGAACACATATTTCCTTTCCGATTTCCACCTCGGTGCAAAATACATCACCGACCGAATATCACAAGAACGTAGAATCGTAGGATTCCTCGACTCCATCAAAGATGATGCCAGCGAGATATATCTGCTCGGCGACATAATAGATTACTGGTACGAATACCGCTATGTTGTCCCCCGAGGTTTTGTGCGGTTTTTCGGGAAACTCGCAGAGCTTGCCGATTCCGGAATCAGGATTCATTGGTTCATAGGCAATCACGACATCTGGATTTTCGATTATCTGCCAAAAGAAATAGGATTATCAATAATTGACGGCGAAAGAACAATAGAAATAAACGGAAAAACTTTTTTCCTTGCCCATGGCGACAGCGTTGGCAAACGGAAATTGTCATTCCGGATATTGCGCGCCATCTTCCGCAACAAAGCATGCCAAAAACTCTACGCCGCAATCCACCCAAGATGGACAATACCTTTCGCCCTTGGATGGTCGCGTAACAGCCGCTCAGACGATGAATATCCGGAATATCTCGGAGAAGGCAATGAGTATCTTGAAGAATTTGCAAAAAACTACAACAAACAGCATATCGACTATTTCATATTCGGGCATCGTCATATAATGCTCGACAAGACCGTCGGCGACAATTCAAAACTTATAATCCTCGGCGACTGGATTCATTTTGATTCCTACGCAGTGTTCGACGGGAAAGAGGTTACACTTAAGAAATATGTTTAACAACATATTTTCAAGCATTTATATGTCCGCTTTTATTGGTGTAACAATATTTAACATAACATTTTCAAAGTATGCACGGCAAGCTTTGCTATTGTTTATCAGCCACTTGTCCGAAAGGGCTTATAAATCGTAACGAAAAATATGCTGCATAACATATTTTTTTCTTTGCACAGCAAAAAATAAAGGCTCACATTTGCATCACAAACCTAAAACAATCTTTTTTACCTTAAAAAGTTATACCTATTGGAAACCTATAGAGGAAGGGACTTTGTGAAAAAGTTCCTTTTTTTATGCCCTCTTTTGAACACATCGCCCGTTGCTTTGTTATACCCGTATAGTTCTAACTTTAACACATTTCTATTATGAAAAAATTATTTCTTACAGCAATGCTTGTCATAGCGGCGATAACCGCACAGGCAGCAGGCTTGCGGCAACTCGACATGAGGGCTAATCTCCGCAGCGATTTCGGTCTCGGCGTAGGAGTAACATTCCAGTTGCCGAAAAATTTCGAAGTGGCGCCGACACTCAACTATTATTTCAACGACGTGCATACCCTCACGATTGATGCCGATTTCCGCTACAGATTCGAATTGCCACGCAATTTCGACATCTATCCCTTAGCCGGTCTTGTATATTTCCATTGCGACGACGTCAATAAAATCGGCTTAAACATCGGTGGCGGTTTCAACTACAACATCAATTCATCATGGGCAATCGGACTGGAGCTGAAATACCAATACGTTGATCACTGGGATGATTTATACCTATCAATCGGCGCTGCCTATAAATTCTAATCCGAAGACACTGATTTCTCCCAACAAACAGATTTTTAGAGCCTTAAACACCAATACCGAATCGACGGCGGACAGTTGAAAGCCCACACTGTCCCATATGATGTATTTTTCATTTTTTAGAACTTTAAATGTTTGACTTTACCCTACTTTATCGTAACTTTGCGGAAAATAAAATCAAAGCGATTTTTTGAACTAAACTATAAAACAACGCATTATGATTTACACTCATGAAGTACAGCAAATGTGCTGTGTAAAGAAAGGTGCAAACCACCCTTCAGCGCCGATTCCCGAAGAGGGCAAATGGGTGCGCTCGAAAGAAATCAAGGATATCAGCGGACTTACCCACGGCATCGGCTGGTGCGCACCGCAGCAGGGAGCGTGCAAGCTGACGCTTAACGTCAAGGACGGAATCATCCAAGAAGCATTGGTAGAGACTATCGGCTGCTCCGGTATGACCCACTCGGCAGCCATGGCATCGGAAATCCTTCCGGGCAAGACCCTGCTCGAAGCATTGAACACCGACCTCGTATGCGACGCCATCAACACTGCAATGCGCGAACTATTCCTGCAAATCGTCTACGGCCGTACACAATCGGCATTCTCCGAAGGCGGTCTCGCAATCGGCGCTTCTTTGGAAGACCTCGGCAAAGGTTTGCGTAGCCAAGTAGGAACGATGTTCGGCACTACGAAAACCGGAACACGCTACTTGGAAATGGCCGAAGGCTACTGCACACGTATGGCCCTCGACGAGGAGAATCAGGTAATCGGCTACGAGTTCATCCACCTCGGCAAGATGATGGAGATGATAAAGAACGGTACCGACCCGAAAGAAGCCATCGAAAAAGCCAAAGGCACATACGGACGTTTTGCGGATGCTGTTAAATATATTGATCCACGTAAAGAATAATAAGGAGGAAAGATCATGATTAGAGAAGTGAAATTTGAAAGTCAGGACCGCCGTATCAAGCAGATTCTCGCTGCCTTGAACGAAAATGGCATCAAAGATATTGAAGAGGCTAACGCAATTTGCGACGCTGCCGGCATCGACCCTTACAAGACTTGTGAGGAGACACAGCCAATCTGCTTCGAAAACGCAAAATGGGCTTACGTGGTAGGTTGCGCAATCGCGTTGAAGAAAGGATGCAAGAATGCCGCTGACGCTGCCGAGGCAATAGGTATCGGCTTGCAGTCGTTCTGCATTCCGGGGTCAGTTGCTGATGACCGTAAAGTCGGACTTGGCCATGGCAACCTTGCCGCACGTCTGCTCCGCGAAGAGACTAAGTGTTTCGCATTCCTTGCCGGACACGAATCGTTTGCCGCAGCAGAAGGTGCCATCAAAATCGCCGCAAAAGCAGACAAAGTACGCAAAGAGCCGTTGCGCGTAATCCTTAACGGTCTTGGAAAAGATGCCGCTATGATTATTTCCCGCATCAACGGTTTCACATACGTACAAACAGAATTCGACTATTTTACAGGCGAATTGAAAGTAATCCGCGAAATACCTTATTCAAACGGTCCGCGCGCTAAAGTGAAATGCTACGGTGCAGACGACGTACGCGAAGGTGTAGCAATCATGTGGAAAGAGGGCGTTGACGTTTCCATCACTGGCAACTCGACAAACCCGACACGCTTCCAGCACCCGGTAGCAGGTACTTACAAGAAAGAACGCACACTCGCTGGCAAGCCTTACTTCTCTGTAGCTTCCGGTGGCGGAACTGGACGTACGCTTCATCCTGACAACATGGCAGCAGGACCGGCTTCCTACGGTATGACCGACACCATGGGCCGTATGCACTCCGACGCGCAATTCGCAGGATCTTCTTCTGTTCCGGCACACGTGGAAATGATGGGATTCCTCGGAATCGGCAACAACCCGATGGTAGGTTGCACAGTAGCTTGCGCCGTTGACGTGGCTACAGCACTCAACAAATAAGATTCATTTCGGAACAAATAGAACATAAATTGGCGAAATGGGGTGTGTCAAAATTCCGACACACCCCATTTTCATATATCCATAAACACTTATTCAAGAGAAAAAACAAAAGTCATTAAACTTCAATATGGTATTTGTCGGCATCACGAAGCGACGGGAACTTGTCACGGAAACCAGAGAGCCATTCCATATCAAGCACCGCAGAGACACAACCGGATTCACCATCGCGTAATTCCGCCATTGCCTTACCATAAGGATGAATTATCGCACTATTACCAGTGTAATCACATACGGGATCCGCACCCACACGATTTGCCCCTACAACATAACATTGATTCTCAACCGCACGCGCTTTCAGCAATAAGTCCCATACGGCAATGCGGTTGACAGGCCAGCTGGCCACATATAAAGCAAGGTCGTAATCCCCACAATTACGCGACCATACAGGGAAGCGCAAGTCGTAGCAAATCTGCAATAATATCCTTACGCCACGGAATTCCACTATTTTCCGCTGCTTGCCACACAAATAATGCAAATTCTCCTCACTATAGCTGAACAGATGCCGCTTGTCATAATGCTCAACCGCACCGTCGGGCGTCACAAAGCACAACCTGTTACAGCAGCCTTTCCCAACATCGACAGCCATACTACCAGCGATTGCCGCGTTCTTTTCATATGCCATCCGCTTCATCCACGCCAACAATTCACCGCCATTTTCCGGCTCGGCAATCTTCCGGGCATCCATACAGAAGCCAGTCGCGAACATCTCCGGCAATACAATCAAGTCAGTAACGCCACATCCGGCAATCATATCGCCGGCTATTTTCATATTCGCAGCCTTATCAAGCCACGCCACATCGTATTGAACTAACGTAACATTCATTTCGCCTCTATTACAAGGAAATCAGACTTTTCCCAGAACAATGTGGAATTGTCGATTCTCACTATTTTATTACCGTCGCCGCCATCCACAATGACATACGAATTAACAGGCTGTTTCGTCAAAATCTTAATCTTTGAAGAATTGGTCACAATTTCACGAAGCGTGCGCTTATCTGCCCTTGTAAAGAACGAGCGGTCAAAATCCGCCTCCAGCACTTTCGACCTGCCAAGGAATTTCTTTTCCAACACACCGTGCTCTTTCAACTCATCACGCGTGCCAATTACATAATAACACGCGTTGAGCTCATCAGCAATAGCCCGTGACTGACGTTCCGCAGCATTCTTCGCATCTTCCAAGCTACCGACTTCCGCTCTGAGAGAATCAGCCTCCGATTCCAATCTTCCAATTTCACCATCCGCATCAGAGAGCCTGCGTTGCAAATCTGCCATCCTATCCGATTGGCTGTCGATAAGCTGCAACTGCGTATCTATCTCTTTCTTCAAATCCTCAGAATACTTGTCAGACTTCTGCATCAACCTTCCAAGCTCTTCCAACCGCATTCGCCGTACCGACAATTCCTCCTTTATATCAGAAATGTCAGTCAGCACTTCCTGTTTCTGCCCGTCTTTAAAATTTTGCGAATGCACTATGCTTTCCAGTCTTGCCAGCTCGCTTATATTAGTGGAAATCTCAGCAACAAGGCTCATGAGACTGTCACGCTGGCCCTCGGCTGTAGATATGTCAATTGAGGTGGTGGCGTCCTCCTTTCTTCCACAGCCAACGAATATGAAAGCAATCACGGCAAACAATATCAGTTTTTTCATAACATTGGATGTTTATCAGTTTTGAATTGAGCATATTTGTCCTTTTTCAAACCATTCTTTTCCGGTTTCTTGCCTTCGACCACAATCACAATTTCTCCACGTGGAGCGTTTTCGGAAAAATAATCTGCCAGTTCGGCAAGAGTACCGCGATGAGTTGTCTCGTGCAGCTTTGATATTTCACGGCTCACACTCGCCTCGCGTTCACATCCAAAGCACTCTGCCATCTGTGCCAATGTCTTAGCAAGCCGCAATGGCGATTCATAAAAAATCATAGTGCGTTCCTCTTTCGACAATTCCTCCATCTTCGTGGCACGCCCTTTCTTCTGCGGGAGAAAACCCTCGAAACAAAAGCGGTCACAAGGCAATCCGGAATCGACAAGCGCCGGGACAAAAGCCGTTGCTCCCGGCAAGCATTCAACTGCCACACCATTTCGCCGGCATTCTCTGACAAGCATGAAACCAGGGTCTGAAATGACAGGGGTGCCGGCATCCGATACCAAAGCGATACGCTCTCCTTTTTTCAGACGGTCCACTACCGACGATGCCGTCTCATGCTCATTAAACTTATGATGGCTCTGCATTTTTGTGGTTATCCCGAAATGCTTCATAAGCACTCCGCTTGTGCGGGTATCCTCTGCCAGGATTGTATCGACAGACTTCAGCACTTCAACAGCCCGCACCGTCATATCGCCGAGATTCCCCACCGGTGTAGGAACGACATACAATTTGCCAGCTTCTGCCACTTCTTTTTGAGCCATACCTGCTTCTGTTTTAACGGAAATGATTACGTATAATTGTCATAAACTCTTCCACTTCCTCCGAATCACTGTCCCAGCCAAGATCATTATAGAAGTAATCCTCCGCTTCCTGATACGACTCCATGGCACTGACAAGCTCAATAGCGTCAGCCATCTCCGCGGCATTATTACCAAACAGCTCCCGACGGAAACGGAACATATCATTCAACGAGAACGCACCATGCAAATCTTTGGATTTGTTACGTATGAAAGCTTCATCAAGAGTAATATCATCTTCTCCATCCACATCTTCCACAATAGTGTCTTCCGTATCCGCATCGCTCCCGGAAGCAACCTCATCAGCTATTTCTTCCTGCGCGTCAGAAAGCGATGAGTCACAAATGTCCTCATCATCACCAACAATATCGTCTCCATCAGCCTCAACCGCATCTGAACAGAGATTATCATCGCTTTCACATTCATTTTCCAGCTCTTTTTCCTGAACGGAATCCATATTCTCGTCAAAAGGAAGTTGCTGCTGTTCTTCGCAAGAATCCGCCACGACAGGCTGCCCTTCCGCTTCCGGCTCCGCGTGCCCGGCTCCTTCTGCCACCGGCTCTATCGGTTTAAGAACCGATGCATCAGCTACAAGAGATTCCACCTTCTCACGAATAGCGTCAAAAAGCAACTGCGTAGCCTCTTCACCACGTTCATCTGCAAGCATCAACAAGCCTTCGAGCTCAAATGCGTTTCTTATCATCCGTCTGATATCCTCACTCATATCTGATTCTTTAAAATTTTTGGATACACAAACATATATAAATTTTACCATCCATCCAAACCTGCTGAAACTTTTTCGCCTTGATTACGAGAAAGTCGTAACAAATAATCTTCTCTCAAACATCCATTATAACAAGATTCACCGTCAACAAAATTATAAAATTTAATCTTTATTCGCAGGCTTTTGCTATCTTTGCACACATTTTGATTGTTTTGGTTTGCAGCACAACGCTGTTAATAGAAGAATTATGACAGACATTAAAAAGACTGTGCGTAACTGGTTTCCGCTCACAGGACTTACATTCTCGGCTTTTATCTTCAACACAACCGAATTCATACCTATCGGACTTTTATCCGATATTGCCACCGATTTCAAAATAACAGAAGCCCATGCCGGCCTGCTGATATCCGTCTATGCGTGGTTTGTGGCGCTATTGTCATTACCATTGATGCTGATTGTCGCAAAAATGGATTATCGCAAGCTGATGCTTTCTGTTGTAGCATTGTTCGTGGCAAGCCACATATTCTCCTCTGTAGCACAAAATTTCGGAATGCTGATGGCGTCACGCATATGTGTGGCATGCTCACACGCAATCTTCTGGTCGATTGTCTCACCCATAGCAGTGCGCATAGCGCCTGAAGGAAAAAGCTCCATTGCCTTGGGAATGATTGTCACCGGCACGTCGATTGCAATGATTCTCGGGCTGCCATTAGGCCGTGTAATAGGACTGCATCTCGGATGGCGGGCCACATTCCTTTGCATTGCGGCAGCAGCGTTTGCCGTACTGATATTCTTAGCTTTTGTATTCCCGAAAGTGGAGAACCGCAACACTATAACGCTACACAACTTGCCGACATTACTCAAGAACCCCGCATTGATATGCATCTACATAGTAACTGCCACTTTCATAACCGGGCATTTCACGGGCTATAGCTATATCGAGCCATTCCTTGGACAAGTGGCAGGATTCAGCGAGCAACTGATAACGTTCACACTTATGGCATTCGGAGTAGCAGGCATGCTCGGAAGCGTACTGTTCTCCCGATATTTCGACCGCTCGCCGCGCACATTCATAACATTTGCCTTCGGCGGTGTAGCAACATTCTTACTACTGCTGCATCTTGCATCCGCAAGTCATATGGCCTCAATATCCGTCTGTATGCTTTGGGGCGTGGCAATAACGGCTTACAACCTTGTGTTTCAATCGGAAGTAATACGCGTGGCACCCGAAGGCACTACAATTGCCATGTCGATATACTCCGGAATCTATAATGTCGGAATCGCGTGTGGAGCACTTACAGGAGGAGCGGTATGTTCATATCTGTCGATAAAATGGGTAGGCTATGTTGGCGGAGCTATAGCCTTGACAGTTGCCCTAATATGTTTCCGACCACTCATACGCCGCCTTTATCAATGACAAAAAAGCCGGAAACCTTACGGAATCCGGCTTGTGCGCATGAAGGGACTCGAACCCCCACGACTTACGTCACCAGATCCTAAGTCTGGCGCGGCTACCAATTACGCCACATGCGCAAATCTGGCAACAAAGGTACTGCTATTTTCCCATTCTTGCAAATCACATTGAGATTTTCCTCATCGATTTAATTATGCGACCAAACACCCCAAGCAGAAACCACCTGCATATCAACACGATAAAAAATATTTCACAAAAAACAGCACAAAAGTTTTGCAGAATTAGCAAGTAGCAGTATCTTTGCACTCGCTAACTGAAAAATAGCGGCTATCAATGGTGCGGTAGTTCAGCTGGTTAGAATACATGCCTGTCACGCATGGGGTCGCGGGTTCGAGTCCCGTCCGCACCGCAATAAGCGTTGGAAATCAATGTTTTACAAAATAAACACCCGATTTTACACCCAAGAATGTAAAGTCGGGTGTTTTTATACTTGACACAAAGCAGAAAAGGTGGCAGCGGAAATTCCCGGTTGGTGTCCCTGTCATGTCAGGCATATTGTCTATCTTTGTGGTATGAAATCAGACCAGTTGCTCCGTGCCATCCCTCCAGATGTGCTGATAAACAATTTTGAAGTGGTAAACTTTGAGAAAACCGATTCCCGTTTTGAAGGGAATTGTTTTTTATGTTTTGCGTATTTTAGTAGCTAACAAAAACATATTATAAAAATATGAATGCGGTTCAAATTCATTTCAGCCAGAACTTGTCTCATACTAGCAGTGTAGTATTCGATACTAACGCTATTTTGTTAGCGTTAGAAAATAGCGATTCCATCAACGTTCTATTGGATAAGCAGCAAACTATTGAAGACATGGATTTGCTTTTATCTCAACTTACAAAATCTCTGGCACAAAATATGGGAAAAAGATATAACTATACATTTCATGATATTGTATGGGGTGAATGTGTGGAAATGCAAAAACAGATTGTTATAGAAGTTACTTATTATCTATATGAAATTTATGAATGATAAAGAATTATTCTATTTATTTCTAAAATACTCAGATGTTGTCATATCACGTTATGAACAATTAAGGTTAACACCTAAACGATATGTTGATTCACGTTCTTCTAAAAATATAAGAAAGGATTTTGAAGAGGAACTCCAATCCTCAAAAGATTTTATAGATAAGGAAATAAAAAGCTCTGGATATACTAATAATGAATATAGATATAATTTTCCTGATTATTATTTCTACTATGGGAAACAAGGTTGGAACAAGTATGGCGTATTTTCGCTTATTTCTCTATATAAACAAGCAAGATGGAATATTTCTGTCATAGAAAAATATAAGGAAAATATTGTTTGGGCAATGTTATTTGAATATGGAGACTTCTTTTTTGAAGAAAAAGATTTGAATAAATATGAACAATATATTCCTTGGATAGATTATTCTCATGGGGAGGAGAAATTTGTTCCTTTTTTTGACAATGGAATTACAATAAAACGTGGAACAACACTTAGTAATTTCAAAAATGTAGGAAGCCTTTCAGAATCATTTATAAAAACACACATATCTGTTATTGATATTTGGGGCTTATGTTCAACAGGTAGCTTTAAAGTGACAAAAGAATTGATTAGAATGTTTTACAATAAATGTTCTAAAAATATAATCTATGACTTCAGGAATGAGTTTGGTGGACTTGCTTACAATAAAAGAATTACCATCTCATCCGATGTGTTATTATATATTGCTAAAGATTTAAAGATTGAGAATTGGGAGCAATTATTGCCTAAAATTATTTTAACACATGAGAATTTTCTTGACTTTTACCTGTACAATCCTCAATGTATGGATATTCTTTTTAAATTGGATTTTGATAAACGTAGGGAAATTGTTTTACTTATTGAACAAAATAAAAAGTTACGAGATACTGTAAGCCTTGATTTCTGCAAAAAACTTTGGCAAGGTGGGGAAAATAGTAACTTGCCATACACGTATGATTTTTCGATAGATTTAATTAAAAAGAATCTTTTGTTATGGAATAAACAATCTTCTGAATATTTTGATCATATGCAGCGGACTCCAGACACAAATTATCATCATTATAAAAGAGTTACAACATGGGATATGTTAGCTGAACAAAAAACTATATTACTTACTTATGATTTATGTAAGTTTTTAATCTCATTAGATGTTATTGTTGGAGGTTCCTATGTCTTAGAAGATGGTCATTATCATACAGATGATATACCCAACCATCCAATTAATGCGCTTAAACTATTTCGATGTAAAGATGCTATGAATAGTGAAGAGTTTGAAAAAATTGCACATGATAAAGAAATTATTAACTTTTTATTTGCAAATGCTGAACCTCCCCGATGGGGGCAAGACTATTATATTGTAGGTAATATTATAGATAAACTTATAATTAATTTCTTTAAGGATTTTCCTTTTGAAGAATTTAAAGAAATTGCTGATAAAAAATAATCCGATTAAAGTATTGATATTCTATGATTTAATATTAATTTTAACATTGTAAGAATACAATACATCATATTTGGTTAGCTGGACAAATTATTCGTGGTTATTTTGCCAATTTAAATAATTGAAAAGAGAGCAACCCCCAATGCATTGGTTGCTCTCTTCTGTAAAATTTTAGCAATTATAATTTTAGTCCTTTTCTCTTTCCCGGCTCATCAAGTGTTTTCTGGAATCCATGCTGCAGTTTGCCAAACTGTTCCTTGAACCATTTTCCAATCGGCTGTTTGTTTATGGTCAGTACCAGTTTACTGTTATCGGTCGGATTTCTTCCACGTTGAAAGTGCTTAGGCCTTGCGACAAAGGCGAATCCGTTGCCCATCTCTAATAAATCGTGGAATATGCTTCTATGGTCATCTTTTATATCCCTTTCGTTCGCATCGCAGACAGTGAAGAAACGGCACTTGTGCTTCTACACTTTCTTTTTTTACAATTCTGTCTAGTCCTGAAATAGCGTTACAACAAAAAAGGAAACATTATGGAAAAGACAGAAACAAAGTACGTTAAGCGCACACAAAAAGACTACAGTATGTCCTTTAAACTATCAGTAGTTCAAGAGTATGAAAC
>JADIMC010000065.1 GCA_017694955.1 Candidatus Limisoma faecipullorum | reverse complement strand
AGACACGAAGGACTTAAAATCCTTTGGCTATTGCAGCTGTGCGGGTTCAAGTCCCGCTCCGGGTACACAAAACGACTGATAATCGCTTGATTATCAGTCGTTTTTGTTTTGCTGAGTAGCCAAAGGGTAGCCAAAAACGACAACACCCCCACTTTCAGAGCCTATTCACAGCATAGAATTACTATTTTTTTCTACTTTAGAAAGTCTCACAGCATATAAAATCAAACTATTTTAGTATGCCTGATTCCCGATTCAGGAATAGGATACATCTTAATATAGAGTGATTTTGTGATTATCGGTAATATTTCACCGCCTCGCTCACTTTCTTGTCAAGTTCCTTTATTGCCTCGTTTGGCACGGTCAAACCGTCCCTTATCTTGCAAGCCTCGTTAATTGCCTGTCTAAGGGTGAAAGCTTGTTTATTGGATAGCTCACCACGTTTTTGGGCTTCATTGATTTGCTCTATCATTTGAAGCTGCCCGCCCGCCTGTTTAATCAGGGTAAGCACACCCATTCTGTAAAGCTGCTGTCTTGTCCTCATCGCTTGAAAATTTAGTGATGTATCATTAATTTTTTTGATAGCCGTGTATTTGTCTCTCCAACGGTTCAACAAACCGATATAAAATTGTTCTTCATAGAGCATAGCACCTGTAACACAGCCAACCTTAAACTGTTTGGCCAATTCTTTTGTGTATCTCTGCTCATACCTTAGCACATTTTTACCATCATACAGCTCTGGTATTGGCTCGCCGTGCCTTTTCTGCTCCCTGTTCTTGTCATAAAAACACAACCTGCCTCCTGACTGCTTGTAATATATGCCATCAGGCTCTTGCAGACGTGTTGCATACCTCAACGCCCCCAAATGGTTAATGTATACAGCTGTGGGATATTTGACAATAAAATTCTGGGCAATATCAAGACGTGTAACGGTGGCTTTACTTATCGGCACGTGCAAAGTGTCAGACAGCCTTTCTATCGCCCGCTGTGCATCTCCACGCCCCATAGTCTGAAAGTTATCGCCCAAATACCATTTACACAAACTGCCGTCCTTGATTTTCATCAGGTATCTGTTGAGGCTTATCTTTAAGCCGTTGAGGCTTCCTGTTATCACCGTTTCACCATTGTAGTGGTGTTCTCCTACATTATCCAAAAAGCAAGGCGTTTCAGCAAGGAAATCCACGCCTAACGCCTCGCTCTGTAGTAGTCTGAAATTTACCGTATCGTACATACCGATTCCTGATTTAGGAATAGAATACATCTTAATATAGAAGAATCACGGTTTTTTGGGGTCTGTTGAAGCCTTGGCTGTTCGCTTTCTCAAAGCGTCCATTTCCTCATCAAGCTCACCGTCACAAAGGGCATTGTAAAGCGGCACACGGTCTCTGCTTTTCCCTCTGGCAACAAATACTTCAATTATAGCACCCTCTTGTATCTCTCCGTTTTTTACTTCCAGATTGTAAAAAACAAAAAGGAGTGCATCATTTGTCCCTGTAAAATCTCCATAGGCAAAATCCCTGTTTACATCAGGCACATAGACGCTTGAAAGGTTTTTGCTTTTTATAGTTATGCTTTTATCAGCCTTTCTATGCACATTACCCCCAAATTGTGTGGGTGTATCATTGTAATAAATAATAAGGTCGCCCACATTTGTAGCGTCTCTATGCTCAGTTGCCTTAGTTGCTTTGGTTGCCCTCTTTTCTTCAAATTCCTCATAAGTCATAGTTGAGGCGGTGCAATCCATTCTTGATTTTGCTTTTGTCGCCAATCTCTCAAAGCGGTAATAGTCTGTAAGTATCATCTTGCACCTCCTTTCCCTATACAGTATGATTGTGCTTTCCCGCTTATCTCGCTATCGGTCGATACTCGATTGGACTGCAACCATTGTTCAAGTTCTGCACGGTTGAAATAGCACATCTTGCCCATAGGCTTGTAGTGGGGTATCTGCTGCCTCATCGTCAGCTTATAAAGGTAGCTCTTTGATATGCCCATATATTGAGCCGCCTCGTCGCTTGTAAGCACCTCCTTGGTGCAAAAAATAGTGTTTGCCGTTATAAGGTCGGCAACCTGTTTAAAATTATCTGTCATAAATTTATTTTTTGACAGTTCTGGCTTTCCGAGTTGAGGTACAAGGCTCACTCATATTTGCCTGTGCATTCATTTGCTATAGGCTTGTACTCACTAAGCATCTGAATACAAAGGCAAAAGTATTGGGCAAAAGAAATAAATTGCCCCTATATGATACCCATATGAGGCTCATATAGGGGTGCAATGTTTATCATTATCGGCTATTTAAATAATTCATCTACAATGTTATGGCCATTTGGCAAAGTCCCTGTTTTTTGATAGTCCCTTTTTGCTCCAGACAACCCATTAACTCCAAATAAAGATTCAAAAGGTTTCCAAGAGGTTTTTGTACTACCGTCATATTCTCCTTTACCCAAATTCAAGTGTTCACTTGCCCTGTCGGCAAAGTAAGCTAATAATGCTTTTGTTTTAAGCCAACAATTGTTATTATCACACAATCCCTTTGCTATTGCTTTTGAAATTATGGATTTGGCTTCATCATTATTTAACTCATCGGGTAATATTGACAATTTCACCGCTTGCTGCTTCAATTCTGCTATGATTGCTTCTGACAGCACATAATTCCAAACAATGGATATTACATTGTAAACGGAGCATAAACCTGTGTCGCTTGCCTGACTTATGCTGTCCCTCATACACTTCTCATATTTGCTTATCTCCGCCTGTATGTAGCCGTCACGGTCTGCCGTTGTTACTGACAATTTTTGCAAGCACAACCTTTTCTGTTCCTCCAACTTCTTATCACGCCTAAGCTCTTGTATATTCTGCTTAAAAGCCTCAACACACGCCTCAAAGCCGTGTTCTTGCAATATGGCATATATCCATTCTGATTGTGTCATATATTCTATAATTTAAGTTCTGGTAAACTGTTTATCGCCTCCTGCTTTAAGCCGTCGATTGCACGTGTGTACTTCTCTGTGTGTTTCAACCCGCTATGCCCTAAAAGGCTTGCCACGGTCTTAATGTTTGCACCGTTGTTGAGGATATTCACGGCAAAGGAATGTCTTGCACAATGCCAACTTATATGCTTGTCTATCCCTGCACGCTTCACCCAATGCCTCAACGCTTTCAGGCACATTTCATAGCTCGGTAATGGAAATATAACCTCATCACGCTTATTTGGGCTGCTTGGCTTTCCTATCAGTTGCAATAAGCCGTCATTTAACGGTATCACTACTCCGCTTGTTGCACTATGCCCCTTTGTCTTGTTCTGCTCAAACTTCAACAGCTTGTTGGAAAAGTCCACGTTAGCAAATGTAAGGTCTTTCACATCACAGAATCTCAAACCACAATAAAGGCAAAATATAAAGGCACGCCTTATATTGGGGTTCTCGTGCTTGTAATGTGTTGCTATCAGTTGCTGCATCTCATCCGTTGATAATATCTCTTTCCTTAGCTGTTGGTCATCCACTTTGATAGAAATGCCTGTGCAGGGGTCTTTCAACATAATATCGTGTTCTATGGCATATTTAATCACTTTCTTAAACCGTGCATAGATGCTCCTCGCTCCCTCTCCACGGCTTCTGCCCTGTAGGTACTCGGTGAAAACCTCAACCATATCTTTTGTTATCTGTTCAGGCTTTATCGTCTTGGCATACTTCTCATATTCTGGTGTGTCGTTCAGAAAGTCTATGAAACGTTTAAGGGCTATTTCCACCATTCTAATATCCTTCTTGGTGTACTTATCAATATAGGCTTGGAAGTAGTCCAGAAAGTTTATATCACGTTCCTTTTTCAGCCTGTAGCCCTCGACGCTTTCTAACAGTTCCTGCCCCCGCTCAAACCTGATTCTCTTTGCAAGCTCCAACGTCTCTTTGTTCTGCTGGCGTTCAAGCGGTGTCCTCGGTGCTTGCCAAAGATAGAGTTTCATAAACTCCCTTTTTCTGTCTTTCTTGGCTACCTGCTTATCCAACGTTTCACTATACACCATCCGATAACCAAAATAATAGTCCAAAAACAAACTTTCCCTGCCGTCTGAAAGTATTTTTGCCCCCAACTTTGGGTTGTCGGTGGTGTCTTGGCTTATCAGGTAGGTGTTATCGCTCCTTATTTCTTTTTTCTGTGCCATATTTTGCCTTTTGTTTCCTTTGCTTACAAAGGTAGGAAATTAATCAAATCTGGGTAGCCAAAGGGTAGCCAAAAACGGCAAAATATAGTCTTTTTTATGAAATTAAGGGTTAATGTACCACTTGGGCTACCTCTGATTTTCTTGCACTTAGTTTCACTTGGGTACATAATAATGGCTGGGTACTTTATCCGCTCCGGGTACACAAAACGACTGATAATCGCTTGATTATCAGTCGTTTTTATTTACCAGGTAGCTAAAAGTCTCCCTGCCATTATTCCCTGTAATACACACGCTTCACGCGTTCCGACACCGAAGTAAGCACCTCGTATGGTATCGTTCCGAGCTTATCGGCAATCTCGACAGCAGTGATATGTTCACCGAATATCTCTACCTTGTCGCCAACCTTGCAGTCAACATCAGTCACATCTGCCATAAACAAATCCATACATATATTCCCCACAGTCGGCACACGCTTGCCATTAACATACACTTCTCCGACTCCACGCCCAAGCTTACGGTTGAAACCGTCGGCATAGCCTATCGGGATTGTGGCAATGCGCGACCTGCGGGATAACATCCCATGACAGCCATAGCCTATTGCCGTACCGGCATCCCATTCACGTATCTGTATTATCACCGAACGCAACGACGACACCGTACGCAAACTGTCATCCAGCCCCACACCAAGCGTGGGTATGCCATAAAGCCCGATACCGAGGCGCACCATCTCGTACTGATACTGAGGGAAACGCAATATGCCGTCGGTATTCAGTATATGACGCATCACAGGGAATTCAAACGAATCAAGAAACAACTTGCTGCATTTGTCGAAATAATCAAGCTGCATTTCTGCATATCCCGTCTTCTCAAAATCATCAGCAGTGGCAAGATGCGAGAACACAGAAACCGGACGTACCGCTTTCTGAGACTTAAGCAACGCGATGAGTTCCGGTAGCTCTTCATAAATAAATCCGAGACGGTGCATACCCGAATCGATCTTTATATGTACCGGATAATCCTCCATTCCATACCGTTCTGCAGCATGTATGAATTCACGACAAATGTCGAAACTGAAAATCTCCGGTTCAAGACGGTTGTCGAACAAAGCCTTATAGTTTACCACTTTCGGATTGAGTACCATTATAGGCATCGTGATTCCGGCATTACGTAATGCCACGCCTTCATCGTGGGCAGCCACGGCTATATAGGCCGCGCCGTGGGTCTGAAGCGTCTTTGCCAGCTCATATGAGCCGGCACCATAGCCTGATGCCTTCAACATGCACACTATCTTCGTCGTCGGGCGGAGATGTGAGCGATAGAAATTGAAATTATGTACCAGAGCATCAAGATTCACCTCAAGCACAGTCTCGTGCTGACGAGCCTCAAGCATATCATTGATAGCGTCAAAGCCCGATTCTGGAGTACCTTTTATGAGAATAAGCTCATTAGCGAAATCTCCCGGCGACAACTCCTGCATCATATCCGCAGTCGTATCGAAAAACTCCGCCCAGTCCGGGAACAATCCCTTATGCGCCGAAATCTGTTTCCCCACACCGATAATGCGGTTCACGCCATAGGCACGCAACAATCCGGCAATCTCGCCATAAACAGCATCCATCGGTTCATTCTCCTTCATCACATCCGACAAAATCACAGTAGGCGTACGCAATGCCGTGATACGGCGCATCATAAAATCAAGCGACGGAGCAAGCGACAGATAGTCGCACGTATAAGTATCGTACACAAGCAAGCACTTGTTGACACCCTCCGTCACATTTATACGCGACCCCACACGCGACAGCCGCGCAAAGCGGCGGCACATTGTGCTGTCAACCGGTATGCGCAGCGCAAACAGAGCGGCTATGCAGGTGATGGCATCTTCAATGTCGGCATCTGCAGTAAACGGGATTGTCACTGTTCCCGCATACATCAGATACATAAAATGTATATCGGTCGAATTCCCGTGCTTTATAATGGAGGAAACAAACAACGGAGCATCCTGTATCGATCTCGACCAGCTCAGCTCCTGCACTCCATAAGCAAGAGCCATGACACCGTTGCACACCGTCGTATCGTCGTTATTATACACCACGCACCCACAATCCTTTGCCAGCCGCAACTTCTCCTCGCATTTTTCCGCCATCGAAGCAAATCCTTCGCTATGCTCATTGCCCACATTGGTTATCACCGCAACCGTAGGGTCAATCATCACGGCAAGCTGCTCCATCTCTCCAGTATGCGATATGCCCGCCTCAATTATCGCAAGGTCGGTGCGGTCGTCAATATCCCACAACGACAACGGCACCCCTATCTGGGAATTATAGCTACGCGGACTTCTCACTATCCGGTAATCGTCGCGCAACAACTGATAAAGCCATTCTTTCACCACGGTTTTTCCTCGGCTACCAGTTATTCCCAGCACCGGGATATGGAAACGATGACGATGGACCGACGCAAGACGCTGCAAAGCCGCTATCGTGTCGGGCACTATAATAAAATTGGCATCTGCCTTAGACAGACTGTCAGGAATATGCTCCACAACGAAATTGCACACTCCTTTTTCATATAATTGGGTTAGATAATGATGCCCGTCGTTGCTTGCCGTCCGTATCGCAAAAAAGAGCGACCGTGCAGGATAGACCAGCGACCGAGAATCGGTCAGCAATATGTCAACTTCCGCCTCGTGCAAATCAGAAGAGTCTGCACCAATCATCCCTGCAATCTCAAAAATAGAGTATTTCATTTCCTTTCCACTTTTCGCGGACACAAAATTACAGAATCAACAAATTCCCTCAAAATAAAAATTCAGGCCGCAAGGAAGCTCCATTACTGCAACAATACGGCAATCTTGTCAGCAATGCACGGCAATTTTTCCGACAATTTGCAGGCATAAGCACGCATTGATTCACGGAATCTCGATATTTCAGCAGCGTTGTCGGTCAGCGGACGATGATTGGCCATACGGTAAAGTTTCAGACAAGCTTCTGCCTTGCGACACGTATCTGCCGTGAAATAAGCATCTGCAAAACGCTCCATCACATAGTCAACAGCCACCTCTGAAGGATGCGTCATATCTGCTGCATAGAAACGATAGTCGCGCAATTCGTCCGTCATTATCTCATATGAAGGAAAATAACTGCATTGTCCGTATTTCTTCACCAGAGCATCAACCGCAAGCAGAAGCGTGGCCTTGCTTAACTGGTTACCATGCAAACCGTCGGCAAGATGTCGTATCGGACTGACCGTGAACACGATTTTCATCACAGGATTAAATTTAGCAAGCAATTCTACGGTCTTGCTCCATATCCCCACTGTCTCATCCACACCAAGCATTACGCGCTCAAATTCGCAGGCAGGCAATTTATGGCAATTCGCCACGACAGCTCCTCCACGTTTGAAAACATACGCTGTTCCGAATGTAGCAATCAGCACTTTCGCCTTATGCAATGCCTCCACCGCCTCCGTATAGCCTGCATTGATCATCTGCAATGCTTTGCCGCGGTCAGAACTTGAGAATCGGGAATGATGTGCAAAGCTATGCCACATACCCTTATATTCGAAAAGATCATCTGCCGTGAAACTGCGGTTCTCCACCAATCGCTCCACTGCCTGCGCTATGCTCGCAGGATTGTAGAGGGTGCCGAACGGATTGATGCACACTTCCATCAACCGCTGCTTCAGCCGCTCGCCGACACTGACCGTGAAACACGAGCCAAGCATCAGAATGCCATCGCCATAACCAACCTTCAGACCGTCATCCGGTATTTCTGTCACTGTTCGGAATATCATAAATCAACTTAATAAACGCTCCCCACATAAAGCACTCAGCAGGAAGTCAATAAATTGCAAATTTAGCGATTCCCTGATGAACGGCAAAACAAAAGCGGGAAGAGCTCACGCTGTCCCCGCTCAAATAACACCTATTAATCACAAACTACAAAATTACCTTCTTTGCCTCTTTCCCTACAACTACTATATACATACCTTTTTCAAGTTGTATAGTCTCATTGTTGCTTGCAACTGTCTTATAAACCAGCGCACCAGAAACGGCATATACACATACCATCTGCCCCTCCGCACCGGCAACAGTAAGATTGCCATTGGCGGCATATACACGGATTACACCGTTTTCAAGGCTATCGATACCTGATTTATCATCTTTCCAGAAATAAATGTTATCGATAAACGCTATTGTCTGCGAACCCGGCTCTGCCTGAATCTTCAACTGGTAAATATTAGTCTTATTCATCGAAGGATAAGCCACAGCAAGGTCAACATCAATAGAATTCCATTTATTCTGTTCAACCATTACGTCGTAAAGAGCCTCTCCACCCCAAATCGGAGTGATTTGGAAACGCGTGATATTCGGAGAATAAAGGTCGATATGCAAATATTCCATCTCCGTAGCGTCGAAAGCAGCCACATTGCCATTCAGCTCCATTCCTAAATAATTAAAACGATCCAGATAATAAGCTTTATCTCCATCGCCAAGTTCCACTTCCGTGGCTGTGGTAGTCTGACTCCAATTACCAAAAATAAACGAAGTAGCCGGCTCATAGACATCGCTATAAATAGAAATCACGTTTTCAGCCAAGACTGTCGGATTAGTGGCAGCATCTGGAGCAACCACTGTAGTTGCCGGGACTGTAACAGTCGTTTCGCATACATTACCGTCCAAGTCGGAAGCGGAAACCGTGAAATTGTAATCCTTACCAGCTTCCAACCCTTCAACCTTGAATTCAAAATCCTCGCCTGAAACCGCGCCTTTCGACACATTCACGCCGTTGGTCTCGTCAGTGACGGTGAAAGTGACAGCACCGGAATTATCCGTGGCGTTGCACTTCAGCGTTGCTGAATAGTAGGAAGCGGAGACCAATTCGGCTGTCAGATTGGCCGGAGCCTCCTCGTCGACTTCGGTAGAAGTGCTATAAAAATACACATTGTCGATATATAACGTGTGCGCGCCAATTCCGGAATATTTCAATTGGAACACACCCGAAAGGTCAAGCCCATTGTCCGCATAATATTGCAAATCAACATCCAAGCTGGTCCATTCACCAGCTTTTACAGACACATTCTGTGGCTTCTCCCCACTTGCCTGCGTGCGGCAGATAGGAGTTATGTCCATTGTGAATGCCTCGTCGGCATACACGTCGATATGCAGCTTGTCCATTGTAGCCGCATTCACGTCCGATTGCAATTCCCAGCCGAAATAGCCGAGGTCGGTGGTGACGAACTTTGCCACATTGTCCTCCTTACCGGCAATTTTTTCCGCAGTATAGACTGTGCCGCTGCCCCAGTTGCCGAAATTCCAAGCGACAGGATTCTCGTATGCGTCGCTGTAAATTGAAATAACCTTGCTTGCCGCATATTCCGGAGGAACAGGGGCGGAAGCCGTAGGCTGCGCCATGGCAATCATAGAAGTACCGCAAATCATAGCGATACAAGTTACATTTTTAAGAGTAAGAATTTTCATACGTCACTATTTTAAAAGTTAAAAACTATATCTTTAAAATTGGTGCTCACCATATATAAAAGCGACATTCCACTAATCATCTGAACCGGGTCGCAAAACTGCAATCATTTACTGAATGATAATGGCAAACACGTTTCTCATATGCTATAAATTCTAAAGCGCAATGCAAAATTAAGGTCAAAAGTACTGGCAACGTATCAAAAAGCACTCACTACAAATTCACATACCACTACAACAAAAACTCAACAACAAAGCGCCATACAACTACATATCAACCACTTATCCTAAAATGACCACTCACATTAACCATTGCGGCAACATCTTCCACATACCAAATGCCATACATCCCCAAAAATGCACTAACAACAAGCAGCTGCACCAAATAACAAAGCAATATCCACCGTGCATACAACAAACATCCCAGAATCTGACATCTAATAATCCGTTTTAAGAAAATTGGTTCACAAAGAATTGCGTATGTCGAAAAGATGGCATATCTTTGCACCGCAAAATTTATTAATTAACCAATCAACTTATTTAGAATGTATTTGAATTCTGAAGACAAGAAAGCGATCTTCGAGAAATACGGTAAGTCGAATACTGATACTGGATCACCTGAATCCCAGATTGCATTATTTTCTGTCCGTATTGCTCATTTGACTGAACATTTGAAGTCAAATCACAAAGATCATAACACGACACGCGCTCTTAAGAAGCTGGTAGGTAAGCGCCGCCGTCTGCTCGACTATCTGATTCGTACAGACATCAACCGCTACCGTGCAATAATAGCAAAAGAAGAGCTTGGAATCAGAAAGTAATCGCAACCGATTACTCAAAAAAAAAGAAAAAAGGATGCGCCAGAATCTGGCGCACCCTTTTTTCTGTCTGCCTCTTGCAAAACCAATCATCCCTAATAATCCCTAAAAAACAGGTCCGCAAGCAAAGCCCGCGGACCTGACACAATATCACGCATTACGATTAATCAATCTCTTCATCAGCCTCATAGCCACCCATCTCACGCAACGCATTCTTCAGCATCACATACTGCTGGAACAAGTGGTTTACAGGTATTTCGCCTTGTGTATAATCGTGCATCGGGCTCTTGAGGAAGAAACTCAGGAAACGCTGTGTCCCATAGCGTCCGGCACGTGCCGCAAGGTCACTAAGCAACACCAAATCAAGGCACAACGGAGCAGCAAGGATTGAGTCACGGCAGAGGAAGTTTATCTTAATCTGCATCGGGTAGCCCATCCATCCGAAAATGTCGATGTTGTCCCAACCTTCCTTGTTATCGTTGCGCGGCGGATAGTAGTTGATACGTACCTTATGATAATAGTTATTGTAGAGATCCGGTTGATTTTCCGGAACAAGTATAGATTCCAAAGTAGAAAGTTTGCTTACCTCTTTAGTATGGAAGTTAGCCGGCTCGTCAAGCACAAGACCATCGCGGTTTCCGAGAATGTTTGTAGAGAACCAGCCTGACAAACCAAGGCAACGGGTACCGATAATCGGGGCAAAACCAGACTTTACCAAAGTCTGTCCCGTCTTGAAGTCCTTGCCGGCGATAGGCATCTTAGTCTTTTCTGCAAGCTCCCACATTGCCGGAATGTCAACCGTCGTGTTAGGCGCGCCCATAATAAACGGAGCACCTTCTGAAAGCGCAGCGTAAGCATAGCACATCGACGGAGCGACATGCTCTTTGTCGTCAGCTTTCATAGCTGCCTCCAAAGCGGCAAGCGAACCATGCACCTTCTCATCCACAGGCACATAAATCTCGGTAGAAGCAGCCCAAAGCACAACAAGACGCGAGCAATTGTTAGCAGCCTTGAAATTACGAATATCGGCACGAATCTGCTCAACCATATCCCAACGGTCCTTGCACTGCTTTACATTGTCGCCGTCAAGACGTTTGGCGTAATTGTGGTCGAAAGCCGCCTTCATCGGAACGATTTTCACCAACTCATCCTTTACAGGATTGATATCCTTTTCTTTCAGAACTTCCGCATTGATAGCCGATTCATAGGCATTAGCAGGATAAACATCCCATGCCCCGAACACAATATCGTTGAGATCTGCCATCGGGACAATTTCGTTATAGTGCAGATACTTTTTGTTCTCACCACGTCCTACACGGATTTTGTCGTACTGTGTCATCGAGCCGACAGGCTTTGCCAAACCTTTGCGAACCATCAGAACACCAGTCATGAATGTTGTAGAAACAGCACCAAGACCTACGACGAGAACGCCCAATTTACCTTCTGCTTTTTTCACTTTACAATTTTCCATTTTTCTGTAATTATTTCGTTGTTACTTTTTTGTTACATTTGGCGTGTCAAAAGTACTTCCTTTTTCCATATAACAAAAAAAATAATAATTAAATAACTGTCCCATAAAGGCAAAATGTTGGTAAAAATAGCCCCTGATAATTAATATTTACTAATTATCAGGGGCTATTTTAATGATATGGTTAATAAATCTAAATCAAGCTTTCTGGAATTTCGTTCAGATTCTTGATTATACAAGTATGCAAAACAGCATCGTCTTTGTCAGTCCAACCCTTGCCTTTAAGCCATGCCACCTTACATCCAATACTCTCAGCAGGCACAATATCCTTTGCATAACTGTCGCCTACAACAAGCACATTCTCCGGCTGCAAGCCAAGAGCCTCCACACCAAGGGAAAATATGCGCGGGTCCGGCTTTCGCACACCGACAACAGCACTCTCGACTATCGACTTGAAATATTTACGCAAGTCGAAATCAGCAAGCACAGTCTCCACATTACCATAAAAATTGCTGACAAGCACCATCGGGTATTTATCGTAAAGAAGTTCCAGCGTCGGACGTGCATCTTCCACCGACTGCCTCGCCCTATCGTAGCAATACCGGGCAATCTCCAACGCGGCGTTTTCCGTATCATATCCGGCAGGCAGCAAATTGCCATCGGAAAGATTGCCAAGCTCTATGCGCATCTTTATCAAAAGCAAATCATAGAAATTATGCTCAGGCAAGATATGGCGCGTACGCGCCAATTCACGCTCGGCATACACATAGCATTCACGGAACTGCTCTTTCGTTACCGGAACACGGACTTTGCAATAACCGTCCCATATAACCTCGCTCCAATGAACGCCATAGCTGTCAATTGTACCGCCATAATCAAATATAATGCCCTTAATCCCGCTTAAATGCTCCATCTTCCAATTCTTTTGTCAACATTCTACAAATATTTTCGTGACGACGCATCATATATACCATCATAGCATTAAGCACGACAATCTCAAAAGCGAAATAAAGCCAAGGCATCTGCGACAATATCGCCGCAAACAATGCAATCGTACGCAAATTGAACGACAACCAGTTTGTGTATTTCATCAAAGGCTTACTCTTGGCACGAAAAGCGTCGCGAAATTGCTGCGAAGGCTCATCATCGCCAAATATGGATTTCAGCTTGCGACGCAGTTTCTGCATATTAGGAGTCAGCACTTCCTGATTGGCAGTATAGTTGCGATAGAAAAACATAGTGGCCTTTTTCCAGAAATTGCCTTTCCACGGCACCTGGCGATAAGCCTCGTCAAGCTGGTCAACACAGTCGAGCTCGCTGCCATCCTTCCCTTTCAAGAAATACAAATGGAACTGACGGTAATAATCAGCCATAGCAGCCTGCTTGGCATGGCTTAGCCCAGCTACTATGGCAATGACCCATATGAGCCATGGATACTGTGAGAAAAAGTCGCTCGTGCCGTCAACACGGAAGCATATAGCAAAATATATGGCAACAAACCAGAAATCACCGCTCAGGCCATCAAGAATCCTCCCGATGCGTGAATACTGTCCGGTCATACGTGCAAGCTGCCCGTCGGCGCTGTCGAATGAATTTGCAAGAATAAGCAACACTATCCCGACATAATTAAGCCACAGCAAATCACCATCGAAATAGAAAAGCACACCGGCAGCCACCCCTATGAATATGGAAGCGATAGTGATGGCATTGGGTGAAATGCCCAATTTGGCACAAATCACCGCCCACATAAAGCCTATGGGACGATAGAACACAAGGTCGATGGTCTCCTCCGTATCCATCGACTTCAGTGTCTGCTTATATGATACCTCTTTATTGTTAACCTTCATTTTTTCAACGTGTAATATCGTCTATTTTTTCAATTTTCCCGTCCTCTCCTTGATAGTGTTAAGCACACATTTAGCTATGAAAGGAGCAGCCTCGTTGCGGCAAGGCGCGAAACTCGGCCAATCATTGAAATCGATTATGCGTATCTCCCCATCCGGAGAAACGATGCAATCGCCGCCATAAATCTTCACATCGAGCACTTCGGCAGCCTTATGGCAAATGTCCTTCAGATAATCGATGTCGAAATCTATACCCTTCGACTTGCCATTGATTGCCTCCAGACCATATTTACTGTGTCCGTCGTCAAACGGATAGAACCAATAAAAGAACGGAGAGCCGTGCATACCGTAGAATTTAATCAGATCGCCGACAAGATGACGGTTGATAACCGCACGCTTGATACCCCGGTAGAAATATTCCTGCAATACTTCCTGTGCTTCTTCAGCATGACGCACATAGCTCACGTCTTCCTTGTGCATCGCATGGAAATCCCCACGCTTTATCCAGCAATTATTGATGCCGGCTTTTTTCAGCTCATCGATTACAGCTTCGTTGGTATTGACTATTATACTGTCGGGATAAGGTATTCCGTTACCCAGCAATATACGCGTCATACGCTCACGTGTACAATTCTCGATTCCATAGCCGGAATTAATAACCACGCAACCCTCATCCTCTTTCTGCTGCAAACGTTTTATCGATTCCCGCTCACGGCACATATTCAAAATTATACGCTCTTTCACCTCACCGTTGTTGAACTGATCCTCACTATATACATTGACCGTACAACCACGTTTGCGCAACTGATCGGCAGTTGCATTGAAAATTGCCGCATCGTTGCCTATATGATTCGGTGAATAAGCCCCGGCCCTCATAATGCCGGCTATTACTATTTCTGCCATTTCAAACTTGGTAGTGTTTTACTAATGATTTTTAACCCTCTCCTTTCAGGAATGCCTCAGCCTTAGCAATGTCGCCCGCATGGTCAACATCAAGAATCTTGCCTATCGGATATGCCTTAAGGTGCAATCCGCCGGCTATCAGCGCACGCTGATAATTGCGCATCCTCGACACTCCATCCGCCATACAGCGTTCCAGCACCTTCACAGCCCTTTCTCCAAGAGCATAAATTCCGCCGGAAATATATTTCACACCTTCATTTCGTGTATCGCTGAACGCGGTTATGTTCAGTCCACCATCGGTTTCGACATACAACGGCTTCTCATCGTCAATGAATGGCGTGACAGCCATCATTCCGTCGCATCCTTCAGACTTTTCCATTGCTTCAATATAGCCCCTGAAGTCCGTCTCACGGAATATGGTGTCAACAGTCGTCAGACAGAACTTGCCCGAAGGCATCACCCTCGACAATTCATAAAAACTATGCATAGAACTTGGCGTGGACTTGACTACCATATTCAATGGCACACTCGGATTCAAAGCCTTCACGAAAGCCTGGACATCGCGCATCTGCTCATTGACAATGACACTTATGCTCTCGGCATTACAGCGGCAAAAGATATTAACAAGCCGCCCTATCATCGGCTCTCCATTAATTTCAACCAACGGTTTGGGTTTCTCAACCCCTTCCTGAGCGAGTCGCGAGCCCTCGCCTGCAGCTATTATCGCATAATGCATATCCTTAATCTTTTTATCCGTTGATTATTTCAGGCGCATCACCGCCATCGTCCTTGGTCAAATCAAGCACTTCCTTGTCACCACTCTTGTCAACATACTGACGGCGCAAAGGATTGGCATGCATATCGTAATAACGTGTACGGTTACGGAATATATCAATAGCTTTGTATATTGCCTCACGGAATGATGCCGCATCGGCAACATTCTTGCCCGTTATGTCGTACCCTGTGCCGTGGTCGGGAGATGTGCGCACATACGGCAAGCCAGCCGTGAAATTCACGCCATTGTCCATCGCAAGAGCCTTAAACGGAGCCAGCCCCTGGTCGTGATACATAGCCAGCACCCCGTCAAAGCGTGAGAATTCCCCACTACCGAAAAAGCCATCGGCAGGATACGGACCGAAACAAACAATTCCATTGCCGTAAGCTTCCTCAATGGCCGGAATAATCACCTCCTGCTCTTCCGTGCCAAGCAAACCGCCGTCACCGGCATGCGGATTGAGAGAAAGCACTGCAATACGCGGCTTTATGATATCGAAATCCTTACGTAACGACTCGTCAAAAATCGAAAGTTTCTCTACAATAGCCTCCTTCGTTATAGCCGACGACACTTCGGAAAGGGGCAAATGAGTTGTCACCAAAGCAACACGAAGCTTGTCGTTGCAAAGAATCATAAGCGACTTGTTTCCCTCCCCTATCGTTGACTCAAGATATTCCGTATGTCCAGGGAAATCGAATTCCTCACTCTGTATTGTGTTTTTATTGATCGGAGCCGTTACCAGCACATCAATAATCCCGTTACGCAAATCGTCGGCAGCACGCTTCAATGATGCAAGAGCAGCCTTACCAGCCACGTCAGAAGGCTTGCCAAGCTCAATCTTGACCTCTCCGTCAAGCACTTCCACCAGATTGTTGACATTGTCGGCTGCATCTTCCGCCCGTGGCACCATATTGAAGTTGACACTCGGCAAATCAAGAGCCTTTCTATGATAAGAAAGCACCTTAGACGAGCCATAGACCACCGGCGTGCAAAGCTCGCTCATAAGAGGCTCTTCCAAAGTTTTCAAAATCACCTCGTAACCGATACCATTAATATCACCGTGGGTGATTCCCACTCGTATTTTTCTATTGAGATCCATAATCGCAACAAAATATGTTTCAACCTACAAAGTTACGGATTTTTTCCGACATCTCCCACTCCACCATTCCGATAGACGACAATATATCGCATAACGGATATTTTACGGCATTCAGAAAGGGACAGGGGATGTAAAGGTAATGCGACATCCTGTCACGGGATGAGTAAAAGAAAGACGACAAGCATGCAGGAACAAGCGTTCGGAAGGCTTGCCATAGAGCATATCACCACGTATCGGCGCATCCAGTCCAAACGGATGAGAAGCGTGAACCCGCAACTGATGCGTACGCCCTGTATGCGGAAAGAACCTCACACGAGCCGAGCCATCCGGATAACGGCACACAACACGATAATCGCTCACCGCCTCTTTGCCAAATTCACGGCTTACAATCTGCATCGGACGATTATCGGGATCGAGACACATCGGAAGAGAAACCGTACCTTCTTCCGGGAAGCCGGCATCGCCTTCCACAATCGCCTCGTATTCTTTTTCAACAGTCCGCTCCGCAAACTGACGCTGAAGCGACTTATAGACATCCTTACTCTTCGCCACAAGCAATAATCCGGATGTATGCATGTCTAGACGATGAACAACAAACATACATTCAATGTCAGGGAAACGGCGCCGAAGGACATCATCTACAGAATCCACCCCAATCTTTCCCGGAACGGAAAGCATCCCTTCAGGTTTGTCAACGACCAACAGCCATTCGTCCTCATAGATTATCTCCAGCCTCTTATATTCGGCATTCTTCAACGGATTGGATTCAACATCAAGCCCTTGCAACATAAAATCCAGCACCGGCTCACACTTGCTCTTGCACGCAGGATAAAACTGCAAATGCCGCCTGACTTGCCCCACGGGAGACTTGCCCCACCAAAATTCACCCATAGCTAAAGGTTTGTATCCTTTCAGATAAGCATACTGCAAAAGTTTAGGAGCACAGCATTCACCCGTGCCGGCAGGTGGCAATTCGTGACGCGCTGATTCAAAGATATCAGTCAATGCAGCTTTCTCTCCACGGGCATTATAAACGACAAAACAATCGAACAACTTCCGCTGCAACGCCATAGAACGCCTCTTCCGTTCTTCTTTCAAAGCATCGACACGCAAGGTGAATTCCCGGACGCGATGCTCCATTTCAGCACAACACTCCCCACAGTGCCTTTTTATCCGCTTCAATTCAGCTTTCTCAAACTGGCTTTCCCTTATCATAGCATCAGTCTGTATTCCGCTGGCACGCATAGCATCACGGCGCTTCTTTGAATCCTTCATTTTCAATTTGAACGCATCCACAGCAGATACCGCTTCAGCCCTCGCTTCTACAAGCATCCTCTGCAAATCAAGATATTCATCCGACTGCTCCAGACAACGGATTTTCTCATTCATAGCCGAAATTTCCGACTCTCCTTTCCGGAAAAAGCCATCAGGACACAATAAGTCATATACAGGAGGCACAAAAAACGGATAATCGTTGCGATTGGCAATATTTCCAGAATATGCGGCAAGGAAACCTACCGCCCCGTTATCATCAACCACCACCAACACGCCGAACATCTTACCTTGTCCAATCTCATCGGCCCAATCCGGACGCGACAACAGATATTCCTGCACAACACCCGCAGCCTCTACGACTAATGGATGCGGCACATAAAAGAATGGGCAAGTAAATTGTCCGGGCAATTCCTGCTTCGATATCTCGTGATTGAACCTATGCAACATGCTGCAAAGTTACGACACCTGCCAAACAATGTCAAACACCTTCATTCATTCCGTCATCATCTCTTCTACGGGATCGAATAACATAACCTACAGTAAAATCAGCAACCAGAAAAGCGGCAACATAACTCAAAGAGACAAGCAAACCGCGCCAATCGTTAGATGTCCAATCGTCAATCATCCGATAAAATCTCGGCATAATGCCATATGGAAAAATTGAAGAATCCCCAGGATTAGAACGAATAACCACTATATTCATCAATATCTCGCCAAAATTATCATTGAACCATGCATTTTCTTTCAGCATATCAATCTGTTCATCAGAAAAAGTACTATCACCTAAAAATATTTCCTTATAGCCGGCACTCTTCTTCAATTCAGACTTAACCCTATCAGACAAATAGATATCATTAACCGCAACATATAGCTTTCCCGAACGCTCAACATCGACCGAAGCATACACGCCCTCTTCAGCATCCATATCAAGCTGCTCCATATAAACGCCAGAATCCTCATATACACACGGCAACGCATCCGGCTGAATCTGACAAAGCAACGAACCAAATCTCGCACCCTCACCACGATACATACACAAGCCTGACGCCTTATTCATAGCATCCATATGATTCGAATAAACAGCTGAGACTTTCCGTGAAGGATTGTTCCAAGCAAACGGAAGCTCAACATTCCTCTTGGCGCACAAGGCCAAATCCTGCACCCTTCCATAATAAGCTCCCGAAGCCGATATCTGCAATTTGTCGCCCGCCATCACATCTATACCTGTGTTCGCCCAGCACTCAGCCGTATTGAAAAGAAAAACATAATGCTCCTTCCCACAAGGCTGCTTCATAACCAATGCTCCTGCATCATTCACATGGTTATCAGGAGAAAACAGCAGAACATTCTTGAAGAAAAATGACACTATCAAAACTGCCATGACCACAAAACCAATCACAACCGACAAGAATATTACAGCATTCATACGCGGTGACCTGCTCCTGTCCTTCCATTTACCCGTGAACAGAAGCATAACCACACTTGCCATCATATAAAACAATGAAACGACAGCAACAAACAGCGACCACAGCGTACGGAAAGCGGCCATAAGCATTGGAAAACGATCTGCAGAATCAAATTTCCATTGAGAAAACACACTACGATAAAACGGACGCCCGTCACCATCGTCTTCAGCGAGCACCCCCGACAGCAATGATTTGTCGTGAATCTCCACATCAGCCGAAGTGCCAGTAACTATACTGCGCTTTATCGTATCTATCAACGAATTAAGATTCATAATTCCGTTTTCTTCCGTTCTATCACTACCAAAAACGACCCCACATTATCAACAAACCAGGCATTGCTAAAACAATTTCTTCTGTAATAGACCAATTCATTGATTACTGGATAATGCTTTCCATAATTTGCCGAGTCGGGATATTCTCCCAATTCGAAACCTACCGTTTTCAAAGCTTCATTGTCGCGGCCAGGAAACCAGTCTCCATTCCACTTTTCAAGTTTCTCCATCGCCTTAGCGGAGTCCTTCCCGCAAGTCTGTTCCAAAACATTCCTCACAACACTATCCTCAGGCAACGTAACACCACTGTTCTCCAACAATTTCCGCAAGTTAGCAACATACATATCATCGATTGTAGCATTATCGAGCACGATATCATTAACGGCAAATCGTAAAACGCCGTCTTTCCTAATAACAAGATCCCTGCGTTCCTCACCGATTACATATATATCTAAAGAATCAATCCCATATCCATTCTCGCTATCCTCATAATCCATATCCGCGACACCCATAAGCAGAATCCCTTCCGGAAGATTCCGGGCTATACGGTATTCCCTGCGATATTTGTCACGCGTGCTGCCTGTCGGACGGGTTCCTCCCGTTCCCACCCATTTGTCACGCAAAGTCTTATTACTCCCCGCATCTTCAACAAGATGATGTATGGCCGTATGCGATGCTCCAGAAGCCCTTATGGTAAGCACATCACCTTTCTTGACTTCAATTCCGGAATTTGCCCATAGTTCAGCAGTGTTGAATAGCCAATAACTGATTTCCGTATCTTCATTTTCCATAATCGTCGCACCATAAAGATTAGTACGGATTGAATTATATGGATAGAAACTCTTGATTGAAATCACCACAAAAGCAAGTCCAACGAACAACACGACTATCACACAGAACAAAGACAACAGCACCCGCCACATTATGTCGGGACGCTTAAGCATTTCGAAAAGCTGCTTATGCCGGATAATAAGCACTTCCACTTTCGGCTTTTCTTCTACCTGCTTTTTAACCTTACCAGAATCTTTTCCCTCGTTTTCCATATGTATGGTTTTATGTTATGACGCTATAAAGTTACAACAAATACACAATAGAACAAAAAAAGACGGATGCCTTTCATAAGCATCCGTCTTTTCATATATCCTATTATTATATTTATTCTGCAGCCTTTTCTTCTGCCTCAGCAGCTGCAGGTTCAGCCTTAGCAGGCTCTGCAGCAGGAGCAGCAGTTTCAGCAGCCGCCTTTCCACGCGAACGACGGGTACGGGCAGTCTTCTTCTTCGCTGTCTTCAACATATTCTCGTTGTAGTCAACCAATTCAATGAAGCACATCTGCGCATTGTCACCGAGACGGTTGCCTGTTTTGAGAATACGGGTATATCCACCTGGACGGTCGGCAATCTTTGCAGCAATTTCGCCAAACAATTCCTTAACGGCTTCCTTGCTCTGCAAATAGCGGAACACTACACGGCGCGAATTAGTAGTATCGTCCTTCGCACGGTTGATGATAGGCTCAGCATAGACACGCAACGCCTTAGCTTTAGCCAAAGTGGTGAAAATTCTCTTGTGCTTGATGAGCGAAATAGTCATATTCGCCAACATCGCGTCAAGATGAGCTTTCTTACGGCCTAAATGTTTTACTTTGTTATTATGTCTCATCTTAATTACTCTTTATCTAATTTATATTTTGAAATATCCATTCCGAACGACAAGTTAAGGCTTGCGAGCAAATCGTCGAGCTCAGTAAGCGATTTCTTACCGAAATTACGGAACTTCAGCAAGTCTGTCTTATTAAACTGGACAAGTTCACCAAGAGTCTCAACCTCCGCGCTCTTCAAGCAATTCAAAGCACGTACAGAGAGGTCCATATCGACAAGTTTCGACTTCAAAAGCTGACGCATATGCAACACTTCCTCATCGAATTCCTCGTTGCCGTCGGTCTCAGGCGTCTCAATCGTGATTTTCTCGTCCGAGAACAACATGAAATGATAAATCAATATTTTCGCAGCCTCTTTCAAAGCCTCTTTCGGATGAATCGACCCGTCGGTAGTTATTTCAAGCACAAGCTTCTCATAGTCGGTCTTCTGCTCTACACGGTAATTCTCCACCGAATATTTCACGTTAACAATCGGTGTATAGATAGAATCGATTGCAATCACATCCACAGGGTCGTTAGGATTCACATTCTCATCGGCAGGCACATAACCACGTCCTTTGTTGATAGTGTAATCCATAGTGAAAGAAGCGACAGAGGGGTCTAAATGGCAAATAACCAGATCCGGATTTAGTACTTCAAAACCAGAAAGTTCCTTGCCCAAATCACCGGCTGTCAAAACTTCTTTCCCCGACACATTGATTTTGGTAGAAACCGGCTCATCGGTCTCCACCGTATGCTTGAACCTGACTTTCTTCAAGTTAAGGATGATGTTAGTCACATCTTCGATAACTCCCGGAATGGTTGCGAACTCATGCTTCACTCCGTCGATTCGAATCGACGAGATGGCATATCCCTCAAGCGACGAAAGCAGAATTCTTCTGAGCGCGTTACCCACTGTCACGCCGTAGCCCGGCTCCAGAGGACGGAACTCAAACTTGCCAAAACGGCTGTCTGCCTCAAGCATCAATACTTTATCGGGTTTCTGAAATGCTAAAATAGCCATGGATATTTACAATTTATTATTTAGAATACAACTCGACGATTGACTGTTCCTTTATGTTTTCAGGAATATCCTCACGTTGCGGAAGATGCAGCAACTTACCAGCTTTTGCGCTCTCATCCCACTCAAGCCACGGATATTTGCTGTGATTGAAACCTGCCAATGCATCGGCAATAACTTCGAGAGATTTCGACTTCTCACGTACAGCCACTACATCGCCCGGCTTTACGGAATAAGAAGGGATGTTGAGCACCTTACCATTAACCGTGATGTGGCGGTGAGAAACGAGCTGACGGGCAGCAGCACGTGTAGGCGCAATGCCCAAGCGGAACACGATATTGTCGAGACGAGCCTCAAGCAGTTGCAAAAGAATCTCACCCGTAATACCTTTAGTGCGCTCAGCCTTGTCAAACAAATTACGGAACTGGCGTTCCAATACCCCGTAAGTGTATTTAGCCTTCTGTTTTTCACGCAACTGGTTGCCGTACTCAGATGTTTTTCTTCTCTTGTTGGCGCCATGCTGACCCGGGGCATAATTCTTTCTGGCGAGCACCTTGTCTTCACCAAAGATCGGTTCGCCGAATTTTCTTGCAATTTTAGTTTTAGGTCCGGTATATCTTGCCATTTCTAATACTTTTAAATAATTAAAGTTGATTGCGAATCTTCTTAGTGCAGCCGCGATTGCAGAGAGGTGGCAAAATTGCAATCAAAAATCACATATAAGATTCTTTTTAATAAATAGTCAGAGCCTTATACTCTTCTTCTTTTAGGAGGACGGCATCCATTATGCGGAAGTGGAGTAACATCGATGATCTCCGTTACCTCGATTCCAGCACCATGCACTGTACGTATTGCCGATTCACGTCCGTTGCCCGGTCCTTTCACGTAAGCCTTCACCTTACGCAAGCCAAGGTCGTAAGCAACCTTCGCGCAATCCTGCGCTGCCATCTGTGCTGCATATGGAGTGTTCTTCTTCGAACCCCTGAATCCCATCTTGCCGGCACTTGACCACGAAATAACCTGTCCCTCGCTGTTGGCAAGGCACACGATAATGTTGTTGAAAGACGAGTGTACATGAAGTTGACCCATAGCGTCAACCTTGACATTTCTCTTCTTTGCTGCGACTGTCTTTTTTGCCATACTTTAATTTTATTTAGTAGCTTTCTTCTTATTTGCAACTGTTTTCTTACGGCCTTTACGGGTACGTGCGTTGTTCTTCGTGCTCTGTCCGCGTACCGGCAAGCCAAGACGATGACGGATACCACGATAGCAACCTATATCCATAAGCCGCTTGATGTTCAATTGAACTTCGCTGCGAAGGTCGCCTTCCACCTTGTAGTCGGCACCTATCACTTCACGCACTTTTGCTGCTTGTGCGTCAGTCCAGTCCTGCACTTTGATGTCTTTGTCAACGCCCGCCTTTGCCAAAATCTTGTTAGCAGAGCTACGTCCGATGCCAAAGATATAAGTCAGGGCAATCTCTCCTCTCTTATTTTGGGGCAAGTCTACACCAACAATTCTTACTGCCATAAACTATAATGATTTTTTCGCAAAAATAATAAATTATCCTTGACGTTGTTTATACTTAGGGTTTTTCTTGTTAATCACATACACGCGTCCTTTTCTTCTGACAATCTTGCAGTCAGGAGTGCGCTTCTTAACTGATGCTCTTACTTTCATATCTTCTGATTTTTATTTGTATCTAAAAGCAATTCTTCCTTTTGTCAGGTCGTAAGGCGACATTTCAACCTTCACCTTGTCACCCGGCAATATTTTAATATAATGCATCCGCATCTTTCCGGAGATGTGGGCGGTTATTTCGTGACCGTTTTCAAGCTCCACGCGGAACATGGCGTTGGACAACGCTTCCACGATTACACCGTCTTGCTCTATTGCAGCTTGTTTTGCCATAATCTACTAACTATATTGACCTATCTTTTAATTCATTTTCAATAAACTCAAACGAAGAAAGTATGTCGGCTTTCCTACCTCTGACAGCAACCGTATGCTCAAAATGCGCGGACGGCTTACGGTCGCGTGTGCGACAAGTCCATCCATCACGCTCTATCACGATGTTGCGGCTGCCCATATTTATCATCGGTTCAATGGCCAAGCACATACCATTTTTCAGCAGCGGTCCGACACCACGCCTCCCGTAATTCGGAACAGCAGGATCCTCGTGCAGCTTTCTGCCGATTCCGTGCCCGGTCATCTCACGCACCACCGAATACCCACGGTGCTCGCAATAGTCCTGTATGGCATTGGCAATGTGTCCTATGCGATTGTCTTCCACCGCTTGCTCAATACCCTTATAAAGAGCTTCCTTGGTGGTCCGCAGCAGGTCTTTCACTTTCTCATCGACCTCCCCTACACAAAACGTATAGGCAGAATCTCCGTTGAAACCGTTTTTAACCACGCCACAATCAATCGAGACAATGTCTCCATCCATCAATGTCTGATTGGAAGGGATGCCATGCACAACGACCTCGTTGACCGAAACACAAATCGAATTAGGGTAACCTCCGTAACCCAAGAACCCCGGGACTCCACCGTTGTCTCGGATAAACTCCCCTGCTATCTTGTCAAGCTTCAGCGTTGTAATCCCTGGTGCTATCCACTTGGCAAGCTCGCCAAGAGTCTTCCCCACCAGAAGATTACTTTCACGCATCAACTCGATTTCTTCATCTGTTTTCAGATAAATCATATCCCGGTTCTCCGAAATTTTTAGTAACCGCCACCAGTGGTACGGCCTTTCAATTTACCGGATTTCATCATACCATCATAGTGGTGCATCATCAAATGACTTTCAATCTGCGACAATGTGTCGAGAACCACACCCACCATAATCAGCAATGACGTACCGCCGAAGAACTGTGCAAAACTATGGTTGATACCACAAATATTAGCAAATGCCGGCATAATGGCAACTATTCCGAGGAATATCGAACCCGGCAAAGTGATTCTCGACAATATCGAATCGAGATACTCTGCAGTCTTCGTTCCAGGTTTAACGCCCGGAATAAAACCATTGTTGCGCTTCATATCGTCCGCCATCTGAGTAGGACGTACCGTAATGGCAGTATAAAAATATGTGAACGCCACAATCATCCCGAAATAGATGAAATTATACCAGAATCCCGTCATATCGGTCAGAGCGCGCACAAACGGGCTTGCTTCTCCGCGAGCGCCGAATCCAGCCAATGTAAGAGGGATGAACATAATTGCCTGCGCAAAGATGATAGGCATCACACCAGCAGCATTGACTTTCAAAGGGATGAACTGACGCGCACCACCATATTGCTTATTACCGACAATACGTTTCGCATATTGTACAGGCACCTTGCGAGTTCCCTGCACAAGAAGCACCGCTCCAAGAATCACTGCGAACAAAAGCACAATCTCGACCACAAACATTACCAGACCGCCTTGAGCAGTAGTAAGCCTGTTGGTGAATTCCTGAACGAAAGCGCCAGGGAAACGTGCAATGATACCCACAAGGATTATGAAGGATATACCATTACCGATACCCTTGTCAGTGATACGCTCACCAAGCCACATTATGAACATACTTCCTGCGGCAAGTATGATTGTCATATATGCCATTGTCCAGAACGTGAAATGAGCATTACCACCTGCGCTATTGACCTGGACCTGCAAGTTGACCAAATAAGCAGGAGCCTGAAGCAAAAGAATCAGCACTGTAAGATAGCGCGTGTACTGGTTGATCTTCATACGTCCGCTCTCGCCTTCCCGCTGCAACTTCTGGAAAGAAGGGAGCACCATACCCAACAGCTGTATCACGATTGATGCGGTGATGTAAGGCATGATACCCAACGCAAATATCGAGGCTTGAGAGAACGCACCTCCAGAGAACATATCAAGCAGCTGCATCAAGCCGCTGTCGGTAAAATTCCGGAGGGCATCAAGCTCGTTGGGGTTGATACCCGGAAGAACCACGTAACAACCCACACGATAGACAAGCACCAATAGAAAAGTCACGATAATACGCTTACGCAAATCTTCTATCTTGCTGATGTTCTTTATAGTCTCAATGAATCTCATTGTCTGCTAAAGTTTTTGAATTGAGCCACCTGCTGCCACAATCGCCTCTTCAGCCTTCTTGGAGAAAGCGTGGGCAACGACCTCGAGTTTCTGTGTAAGCTCGCCATCAGCAAGAATCTTCACTTTTGCCTTCTTTGAAGCAAGACCGGCAGCGACGATATCGTCAACTGTTATTTTTGTCAAATTCTTTACTTTTGCAAGTTCCTCAAGAGTCTTCAAATTGATAGCCTTATATTCAACACGATTGAAATTCTTGAAACCGTACTTAGGCACACGGCGTTGCAACGGCATCTGACCACCCTCGAAACCAATCTTGCGAGAATATCCAGAACGCTGCTTAGCACCTTTGTGACCACGAGTAGAAGTACCGCCCATACCAGAGCCCGGACCACGTCCGACTCTTCTTCTCGATGATGTTGAACCTACAGCCGGTTTTAAATTACTTAAATCCATAGTCATTATCTTTTTAAGCGTTCGTCACTTCAACAAGATGACGAACTCGTTTTACCATACCTAATATCGACGGAGTAGCTTCCTTCTCCACGACATGATTCATTTTTCTCAATCCAAGTGCGTCGAGAGTCCTCTTTTGCACAGCCGGGCAGTTGATTCTGCTCTTTACTTGTTTAATCTTAATAGTCGCCATAATCACTTCCATTATTAACCATTAAACACTACATCCAAGGACACACCACGATTCTGCGCTACAGTCATCGGGCTACGCATCTCCGCCAACGCCGCAAATGTGGCTTTCACAAGATTGTGCGGATTAGAGCTTCCCTGCGACTTTGCAAGCACATCGGTGATACCGACACTCTCGAGCACGGCACGCATCGAACCGCCCGCCTTAACACCAGTACCCTGGGAAGCCGGACGCAAGATAATGCTTGCACCGCCAAATTTGGCTTTCTGCTCATGAGGGATAGTACCTTTGTGAACAGGCACTTTAATCAGATTCTTCTTAGCTGCTTCCACTCCCTTTGCGATAGCGGCAGTAACCTCGTTGGCTTTACCAAGTCCCCAGCCTACAATGCCGTTCTCATCGCCTACTACAACAATCGCGGAGAAACTGAAAGCACGACCGCCCTTGGTAACTTTCGTCACACGGTTGATGGCAACCAGACGGTCCTTCAATTCGATATCGTTAGTCGATTTTACTCTGTTATTTCTCATTTCCTTGATCAATTAAAATTTAAGTCCGCCGTTGCGTGCAGCATCAGCCAACGATTTCACTCTGCCGTGGAACAAATAGCCGTTACGGTCGAACACCACAGTAGTGATGCCAGCAGCAATAGCCTTCTCGGCAATCTTCTGTCCTACGATTGCCGCAAGTTCGGATTTTGTACCTCCTTCCAAACCTTTGGAAGAAGCCGATACCAAAGTGACGCCCTTTGTGTCGTCAACAAGCTGGACATAAATTTGTTTGTTGCTTCTGAACACAGTCATACGAGGACGCTCGGCAGTGCCAGAAATTTTACCACGAATGCGTGTCTTGATTTTGTTTCTTCTTTCTTGCTTCGTTAACATAGTCGTCTCAAATTTTATTTAGCACTTGCCGATTTACCTGACTTACGACGGATAACTTCTCCGACAAACTTGATACCCTTGCCCTTATAAGGTTCCGGCTTACGGAACGAGCGAATCTTGGCACAAATCTGACCGAGCAACTGTTTGTCGCACGATTCAAGTATGATCAACGGATTTTTATTTCTCTCAGACTTAGCCTCTACTTTAACTTCCGGCGGGAGTTTGAAGTAAATGGCGTGTGAATAACCAAGCGAAAGCTCAAGAACCTGTCCGTTAGCCGCAGCACGGTAACCAACACCTACAAGTTCCATCTCTTTCTTGTAGCCTTCGGAAACACCTACAACCATATTATGGATGAGAGCACGGACAAGCCCGTGATGCGCACGGTGTTCCGGATCATCGGACGGACGGGTAACTACTACGTGATTGCCATCAACTGCAACTGTCAGGTCTGAATGGATTTCCTGAGAGAGCTCGCCTTTCGGACCTTTCACTTTCACTACATTATTTTCTACCTTCACTGTCACGCCAGCAGGTATTTCAACTGGAGCTTTACCAATTCTTGACATATCAATACCTCCTTCCGATTAATAGATATAACATAGTACCTCACCGCCAATCTTCTGTACCCTTGCTTCCTTGTCGGTCATCAGACCTTTGGAAGTGGAGAGGATAGCGATACCCAAACCGTTAAGAACTCTCGGCATATCCTTATAGCCGGTATATTGGCGCAACCCCGGGCGCGAAACGCGCTTCAGGTTCTTGATTGCGCACACCTTGTCAACGGGATCGTATTTCAAGGCGATTTTTATGGTTCCCCCCGGAGTCTCACCTTCGATAAACTTGTAGTTCAAGATGTAGCCCTTTTCGAAGAGAATCTTAGTAATTTCTTTTTTCAAGTTCGAGGCAGGCACTTCCACCACACGATGATGCGCCATAATCGCATTCCTCAATCTTGTCAAATAATCTGCTATTGGGTCAGTCATATTATTTTTGTTTAAATTGATCCGGACTGCTCCGGACAATATTTAATACTCTATTTATTTTTTACCAGCTTGCCTTTTTAACGCCAGGAATCAAACCAGCCGAAGCCATTTCGCGGAATTGGATTCTCGAGATGCCGAACTGTCTCATATATCCTTTTGGACGCCCGGTAAGACTGCAACGGTTGTGCAGACGTATCGGATTGGCGTTCTTAGGAATTGATTGCAGCTTCTGCGCTGCTTCAAAAGCCTCTTCCGGCGTGCCGGTATTGACTATCTTCTTCAATTCAGCGCGTTTCTTCGCATATTTAGCAACGAGCTTGGCTCTCTTCACTTCGCGAGCCTTCATCGATTCTTTTGCCATATCTCAAATTTATTTAGCGTTTTTAAACGGTAAACCGAATTGCTTCAACAAAGCATATCCTTCCTCATCGGTCTTTGCAGAAGTGACGAACGTAATGTTCATACCAGAAATCCTTTGAACAGTGTCGATGTTGATTTCCGGGAAGATGATCTGCTCAGTAATACCAAGAGTATAGTTGCCTTGTCCGTCCAACTTGCTCTCAATGCCCTTGAAATCGCGGATACGCGGCAATGCTATACGTATAAGACGCTCAAGGAACTCATACATTTTCTCGCGACGCAACGTCACACGCACACCAATCGGCATTTTCTTACGAACTTTGAAGTTAGAAATATCCTTCTTCGACAAAGTAGGCACAGCTTTCTGCCCTGTGATGGCTGTAAGCTCGTTGATAGCAGTCTCTATAACCTTCTTGTCACCGGTAGCGATGCCGAGACCTTGGTTGATGACAATCTTCTTAAGGCGTGGCACCTGCATTACCGAAGTGTAATTGAACTCTTTCTCAAGAGCCGGAACTATCCTCTCCAGATAGTCCTTTTTCACATTCACGCTGCTCATTACTTAATCTCCTCTCCTGATTTTTTAGAATAACGTACTGACTTGCCTGCCTCGTTTTTCCTGCGTCCGATGCGTGTCGGCTTGCCCGATTTCGGATCGAGAAGATTCAGGTTTGAAATATGAACAGGCGCTTCCATCTTAATTATGCCGCCTTGCGGATGCTTTGCGCTCGGCTTGGTGCTCTTAGAAACGATATTGATACCTTCAACCACAGCTTTGTTCTTTGAAACAAGAACAGAAAGCACGCGACCTGTCTTGCCACGGTCATTGCCCGCATTGACATAAACGGTATCACCTTTCTTAATATGTAATTTACTCATTACTTAAAATTTACTGGGTTAAAGTACTTCCGGCGCCAATGAAACAATCTTCATATTAGTGGCGCGCAACTCGCGGGCAACAGGCCCAAAAATGCGGCTGCCGCGTATTTCGCCGGCATTGTTCAATAAAACACACGCATTATCGTCGAAACGGATATAGCTACCGTCCGGACGGCGTATTTCCTTCTTAGTTCTTACGATAACAGCTTTAGACACAGTGCCTTTCTTCACATCCGACGAAGGAACGACGCTCTTCACCGTCACTACGATGATGTCGCCCACCGTGGCATATCTGCGGCCAGTACCGCCCAAAACGTGGATACACAGAGCTTCTTTAGCTCCACTGTTATCCGCAACAGTCAATCGTGATTCAGTCTGTATCATTGTTATTTAGCTTTTTCGATTATTTCAACTAATCTCCATCTCTTGGTCTTGCTCAGAGGACGAGTTTCCTGCAGACGCACCTTGTCGCCAACGTTGCATTCGTTCTTCTCATCATGGGCATGGTATTTTTTCGTCTTGTTGACGAACTTGCCGTAGATTGGATGTTTTTCCTTATACTTAACAGAAACGGTGATTGTCTTGTCACCCTTGTTGCTGGAAACAACCCCAATTCTCTCTTTTCTTAAATTTCTCTTTACTTCCATAGCTGCTTGGGATTATTTTTGTTCGTTAAGTTCACGTCTGCGCAATTCAGTCTTCATACGCGCAATCATCCTTCTGTCCTGTGTAATCTTTGCCGGATTATCAAGCGGAGAGATCGAATGGTTGATTTTCAGCTGAACATATTCTTTTTGTGCAACTGCAAGGCGCTCAAGCAATTCTTTAGTGCCTAATTCTTTGATTTCTTCCTTCTTCATAGCTTATTACACATTTTGAGTTGGATCATAATCACGTCTAACGACAAATTTAGTAGTTACAGGAAGTTTCTGAGCAGCAAGGCGCAATGCTTCCTTTGCTATTTCGTAGCTTACACCTTCCACTTCAATGACTATACGTCCTGGGGTGATAGGAAATACATATCCTTCCGGATTACCTTTACCTTTACCCATACGCACTTCTGCAGGCTTCTTGGTAATAGGCTTGTCCGGGAAAATGCGAATCCAGATCTGTCCTTGACGTTGCATATAACGTGTCACGGCGACACGCGCAGCCTCAATCTGCCGGCTGGTAATCCACTTCGATTCCAGCGACTTTATTCCAAACGACCCAAAAGCCAATTGGTTGCCTCGCTGTGCGAAGCCTTTCATACGGCCTTTTTGCTGTCTTCTGTATTTTGTTTTCTTTGGTTGTAACATTGTTCTCTAATTTCAAGTCGGTTTAACGATTGTTTTTCTTCTCGCGGAAGCCGCCCTTCTTGCCACGGCCGCCGTTGTTGCCGCCACGGTTATCCTTCGCGTTGCTTGCGAAAGCCGGAGCGAGATCGCGTTTGCCATAGACTTCACCACGGCAAATCCAAACCTTCACACCGATAAGTCCGACCTTTGTGAGAGCTTCAACCAACGCATAGTCGATATCGGCACGCAAAGTGTGGAGCGGAGTACGTCCTTCCTTGAACATTTCCGAACGAGCCATCTCGGCACCGTTCAAACGTCCGCTTACTTGAACCTTTATACCTTCGGCATTGGCACGCATTGTCGAAGCCACAGCCATCTTCACGGCACGGCGGTAAGCAATCTTGCCCTCAATCTGGCGAGCGATGTTGCTTGCCACAATCTGAGCATCAAGCTCAGGACGCTTCACTTCGTGAATGTTAATCTGAACGTCCTTATCAGTGATTTTCTTCAGCTCCTCTTTCAATTTGTCAACTTCCTGACCGCCTTTTCCGATAATCAGACCCGGACGGGAAGTGCAGATTGTGATAGTGATGAGCTTCAGAGTCCTTTCAATTACGATACGAGATACACTTGCTTTAGCCAGGCGAGCATTAAGATACTTACGGATCTTAGAGTCCTCAAGCAAAGAATCACCGTATTTTCTTCCACCATACCAGTTAGAATCCCAACCTCTGATGATGCCTAAGCGATTGCTTATTGGATTAACTTTTTGTCCCATTTCTTATGCTTCCTTTTTAGCGTTATTTTCTTTTGTACCGATGAACAATGTAACATGATTCGAGCGTTTGCGAATCCTGTATCCGCGTCCTTGAGGAGCGGTGCGGAGACGTTTCAACATAGGAGCCGCATCAACGAAGATAGTGTTGATGTATAGCTCTCCGTTTTCTGCCTTCCGCTCATTTTTCTGTTCCCAATTGGCTATTGCCGAACGGAGAAGTTTCTCAACTCTTGCAGCAGCTTCCTTATTGGAGAACTTCAAAACGCCTAAAGCCTTGAACACTTCCATCCCACGCACCATATCAGCGACATAGCGCATCTTACGGGGAGAAGTGGGCACGTTGCGCAATTTTGCGCCGTACACGGTCTTCTTGGCCTCTTTAATTTTTTCGGCTGAGTTTCTTTTTCTTACACCCATTGTATTTAATTCTTTTTTATTTCAAACAATTACTGTCCCGAGCCCTTGTTATTTTTTCTTGTTGCCGGCATGGCCGCGGAATATGCGCGTCGGTGCAAATTCGCCCAACTTGTGTCCGACCATGTTTTCCGTAACGTAAACCGGGATGAACTTATTACCATTGTGCACAGCGAAAGTATGACCTACGAACTCCGGTGCAATCATCGATGCACGAGACCAAGTCTTGATGACCGATTTCTTGCCGCTTTCGTTCATTGCTGCGACTTTCTTGTCGAGCTTAACGCTGATGTACGGGCCTTTTTTTAATGATCGACTCATAAATTTTCTAATTAATCAGTTTACTTTTTACGTCTTTCGATAATGTACTTAGAAGAATGCTTCTTCGGCGAACGAGTCTTGAGACCCTTAGCGTACAAGCCTTTGCGCGAACGAGGATGACCTCCAGAAGCACGTCCTTCACCACCACCCATCGGGTGATCAACCGGGTTCATCACAACGCCACGGTTACGCGGACGGCGTCCTAACCAACGCGAACGACCTGCCTTGCCTGAGCGTTCAAGAGCGTGGTCGGAATTACCCACTACGCCTACAGTAGCCCTACAAGTCGATAAAATCTTTCTTGTCTCTCCAGAAGGCAACTTAACTACCACGTAATCACCCTCACGAGAAACCAACTGTGCAAACGTTCCTGCGGAACGGACCATGAATGCTCCCTGTCCCGGACGCAGCTCAATGTTATGAATTAAAGTACCAACAGGTATTTTGCTTAGCGGAAGAGCGTTCCCCACCTCTGGTGCGGCGTCCTCCCCGCTCATAACTGTAGAGCCAACTTGCAATCCGTTGGGTGCAATTATGTATGCCTTCGATCCATCCTTATAATAAAGCAATGCTATACGAGCCGAACGGTTCGGATCATATTCGATTGACTTTACGGTCGCCGGCACACCGTCTTTTATTCTCTTGAAGTCGATGATGCGGTATCTACGCTTATGACCGCCGCCGACATATCTTGTCGTACGGTGGCCCTCAGCGTTGCGTCCGCCTGTTGATTTTTTCCCGACTGTAAGAGATTTCTCTGGTGTACGTGCAGTTATTTCATCGAATACACCAATAACTTTGTGTCTTTGCCCCGGTGTTGTGGGCTTGAATTTTCTTACTGCCATCTTCTATATTAAATATTGCTATAAAAATCTATAGTTTCACCTTCTGCCAGTGTCACGACAGCTTTCTTGAATGCAGCCGTCTTGCCACGCAACAAAGCTGTCTTAGTGTAACGCGTCTTATTCTTGCCGTCATAGCGCATAGTATTGACAGCAACGACCTTTACGCCATACAAGCCTTGCACCGCGTCCTTAATCTGACCTTTATTAGCGCCAGGAGATACACGGAACGTATAGCGGTTGCCTTTTTCTGTAATCGCCGTCGCCTTTTCCGTCACAATCGGTTCTATCATTATATCCATTTTTATACCTCCTATCCGTTAAAATTCATTAATCACAGCTACGCTGCTTTCGCTCAATACCAAAGATTTATTGTTAAGAATCTTGTATGTATTTAAGTCCGAAGCAGTTATAATTTCCACATTCGGCAAATTACGAGCTGACAAATATACATTTTTATCCTGAGCAGATAAAACCAAAAGTGTCTTTTTGTCTGCTGTTTGTATATTTTTAGCAAAATTTACAAATTCTTTAGTCTTCGGTGCTTCAAACGTGAAATCCTCAACCACCTTAATCTGATTGTCCATTGCCTTTACAGACAAGGCAGAACGGCGTGCAAGCAATTTCACTTTCTTATTAAGCTTGAAACGATAATCGCGAGGACGCGGACCGAACACACGGCCTCCACCACGCAACAGCGGAGAATTGATGTCACCGATACGTGCGCCGCCTCCACCTTTTTGCTTGTGAAGCTTGCGAGTACTTCCCGAAACCTCACTTCTCTCTTTCGACTTGTGCGTGCCTTGACGCTGGTTTGCAAGGTATTGCTTAACTGCAAGGTAAAGCACATGCTCATTCGGCTCAATAGCGAAAACGCTATCATTAAGAGTCACCTTGCGACCGGTATCCTCACCCTTGATGTTATATACTGCAACTTCCATTATTTCTCAATTAAAACGATTGAACCTTTGCATCCGGGCACAGAACCTTTTATCAACAGAAGGTTGTTTTCCGGAATTACTTTTAACACTTTCAGGTTTTGCACAGTCACGCGCTCATTACCAGTCTGTCCAGCCATACGCATTCCCTTGAACACCTTCGCAGGATATGAGCAGGCACCGATAGAACCCGGAGCACGAAGACGGTTGTGCTGACCGTGTGTGGTCTGCCCGACACCGCCGAAACCGTGACGCTTAACCACACCTTGGAAACCTTTACCCTTGGATGTGCCGATTACATCGACAAATTCCACGCCGTCAAAGAGAGCGACAGTGATTTCATCGCCCAATTTATAACCGCCATCAAAACCTTTGAACTCGGCCAAGTGTCTCTTGGGTGTCACACCTGCCTTTTTGAAGTGACCTGCCTCAGGCTTTGTCGTATGCTTGTCCTTTTTGTCTGCAAAGCCAAGCTGCAAAGCCTCGTAGCCGTCTTTCTCCATAGTCTTCACCTGAGTGACAACACAAGGACCTACTTCGATAACAGTGCACGGCACATTCTTGCCGTCGGCACTGAATACGGATGTCATTCCGATTTTCTTTCCTAATAATCCTGGCATTTCTTTTGAATTTAATGTAATTTGATAATAAATTAATCTTACGCTTTGATTTCAACGTCAACTCCGCTTGGAAGCTCCAGCTTCATAAGAGCGTCAATTGTCTTTGCCGTAGAGCTGTAGATGTCAATAAGACGCTTGTACGAAGAAAGCTGGAATTGCTCGCGCGATTTCTTGTTAACGAAAGTCGAGCGGTTCACAGTGAATATACGCTTATGCGTAGGCAGTGGAATAGGACCACTAACCACAGCACCAGTTGCCTTCACAGTCTTTACAATCTTCTCGGCAGACTTGTCAACCAAGTTATGATCGTAAGATTTCAATTTGATTCTGATTTTTTGGCTCATATTGTTTTAAATAATTTTATTTCAACAAATCTACCCTTCCCTGGCACTCAGTAAGCACCTGTTTTGCAATCGACGTGCCCACTTCAGCATAGTGAGAGAACGACATTGTGGATGTCGCACGTCCAGAAGTGATGGTACGCAAAGCTGTAACATAACCGAACATCTCTGCAAGCGGAGCTTTGGCTTTAACGATACGCGCACCGCTACGGCTTGTCTCCATACCCTCTACCTGTCCGCGACGCTTGTTCAAGTCAGAAATAACGTCACCCATACTTTCTTCCGGGGTAACCACCTCTATCTTCATAATCGGCTCCATCAATACAGGACCCGCCTTCTCGCATGCCTTCTTAAAGGCCTGGATGGCACAAAGCTCGAATGAAAGCTGGTCAGAGTCAACCGGGTGGAACGAACCATCAAGCAACGTAACTTTGAGCTGCTCTACCGGATAACCGGCAAGCACACCGTTCTTCATTGCCGTCTGGAAACCTTTCTGCACTGAAGGAATGAATTCCTTAGGAATATTACCGCCCTTCACCTCATCTATGAATTGCAAATTACCTTCGAAACCCTCGTCAACCGGCTCTATGCGTACAATTATATCGGCGAATTTACCGCGACCACCAGTCTGCTTCTTGAACACTTCACGCAACTCAACCGGCTTAGTGATTGCTTCCTTATAAGTTACCTGAGGACGTCCTTGGTTGCACTCAACCTTAAATTCACGGCGAAGACGGTCGATAATGATATCCAAATGGAGCTCACCCATACCGCTGATTACCGTTTGTCCGGTCTCTTCATTAGTTTCCACACGGAATGTCGGGTCTTCCTCAGCAAGTTTCTGCAAACCCACTCCCAGCTTGTCAAGATCCTTCTGAGTCTTCGGCTCTACCGCGATACCAATCACAGGATCCGGGAATTCCATTGCCTCAAGCACAATCGGATGCGCCTCGTCACAAAGAGTATCACCAGTACGGATATCCTTGAATCCCACACCGGCACCGATATCACCACAACCGATTACTTCCTTAGGATTCTGCTTATTGGAATGCATCTGGAACAGACGGGAAACACGCTCTTTCTTACGTGAACGGCTGTTGAACACATAGCTACCAGCCTCAACCTGTCCGGAATACACACGGAAGAAGCAGAGGCGTCCCACATACGGGTCGGTAGCAATCTTGAATGCCAATGCACTCATCGGCTCCTCAAACAGAGGCTTGCGCACTTCCTGCTTGTCCGGATCATCCAATGCACGGCCTACAACCTCACCCGAATCAAGAGGGCTCGGCAAGAATGCGCACACATCGTCGAGAAGGCACTGAACACCCTTGTTCTTGAACGATGAGCCGCAAATCATCGGCACAATCTCCATCTTCAAAGTAGCGATACGGATTACTTTGCGGATTTCATCCTCAGTAATAGATGCAGGATCGTCAAAATACTTTGCCATAAAGTCATCGTCATACTCAGCGATGGTCTCAAGCATCTTGTCACGCATCTTTTCACATTCGTCCTTCAAAGAAGCCGGGATTTCCTCCACGCTATATTCAGCACCCATAGTCTCGTCGTGCCAGAAATAAGCCTTCATTGTGATAAGGTCGCAAACGCCCTTGAAAGTCTCCTCTGCACCAATCGGCACCTGGATTGCCACCGGATTTGCACCAAGCACCTCACGCACCTGACGCACTACCTCGAAGAAGTTGGCACCCGAACGGTCCATCTTGTTGACATAACCGATACGTGGCACATTATATTTATCAGCCTGACGCCAAACAGTTTCCGACTGAGGCTCAACACCGCCAACAGCGCAGAAAGTAGCGACAGCACCGTCGAGCACACGGAGCGAACGCTCAACCTCCACTGTAAAGTCAACGTGTCCCGGAGTGTCAATCAGATTGATTTTATATTTTTCGCCCGCATAATTCCAGAATGTGGTGGTAGCAGCCGATGTGATTGTAATACCACGCTCCTGCTCCTGTTCCATCCAGTCCATCGTAGCAGCACCGTCATGCACCTCACCGATTTTGTGGGTCAGACCTGTATAGAAAAGGAAACGCTCCGATGTTGTTGTCTTTCCGGCATCGATGTGGGCCATGATACCGATATTTCTTGTCAGATGAAGTTTTTCGTCTATCTTAGTAGCCATTTTTATCTATTTTTCAAATTAAAATCTAAAATGAGCGAATGCACGGTTAGCTTCTGCCATACGGTGCATATCTTCCTTACGTTTGAATGCGCCACCCTGCTCGTTGAATGCGTCAACGATTTCAGCGGCAAGCTTGTCGCTCATCGTCTTTCCACCACGTTTGCGGGCATAGTTGATTAGATTTTTCATTGAAATGGATTCCTTACGTTCCGGACGGATTTCTGTCGGCACCTGGAATGTGGCACCACCGACACGGCGCGATTTCACCTCCACTTGCGGAGTGATGTTTTCCAACGCTTTTTTCCAGATTTCAAGCGGTGTTTTTTCCTCATTAGGCAATTTCGACTTCACAGTCTCCAAAGCAGAATAGAATATCGAGTATGCGGTGTTCTTTTTCCCGTCATACATCAGATGGTTCACAAACTTAGAAACACGCGTGTCACCGAACACTGGATCCGGCAGCACGACTCTTTTTTTAGGTTTAGCCTTTCTCATTTTTTCTTTAAAATTCGTTTTTGTTCGTTTGGTTGCTTTTTTGCATCTTCAACGGACATACTCCTATGACCGTTTACTCCGCCGAATATCAATCCAATAAACAAAAACTAAGTTTCACACTCGTTTTGTTTATCTCACTGCGTTTTCAGTTATTTCTTACCTTTTGCAGCCGCAGCACCTGCTTTCGGACGCTTTGCCCCGTATTTAGAGCGACGCTGTGTACGTCCCGCAACACCTGCCGTATCCAAAGTACCTCTCACAATGTGATAACGCACACCCGGAAGGTCCTTAACACGACCACCACGCACCATCACGATGGAGTGCTCCTGCAAGTTATGGCCTTCTCCCGGGATATAGGAGTTAACCTCTTTTCCGTTTGTCAATCTCACACGGGCAACTTTACGCATTGCCGAATTAGGTTTCTTAGGAGTGGTAGTGTAAACGCGCACACATACGCCACGACGTTGCGGACAACCGTCCAACGCCGGCGATTTGCTCTTGTCAACCAAGGTTACACGCCCTTTTCTTACTAATTGCTGAATTGTAGGCATCTTAGTTCTTTTTGTTATTACTCTTTTTTATCAATCTCCGTTTTTAGTCAGATCCAGCGCCCCGTTACCATAATACCACCTTTCACAACAGGTTAGGCACCATTCTCCCGGTTATGCGCCAGAAAAAGTGTTGCAAAGATAGCTACTAATTCGCTAACTGCCAAACATTTTTTCCCTTTCAAACAGGCAAATGCGCCACAGACACTGTCCAAAGGGGGTTTTAAATTTTAATTTAACTTT
>JADIMC010000064.1 GCA_017694955.1 Candidatus Limisoma faecipullorum | reverse complement strand
ATACCGTCGATTGCCGACGGGTCGTCCACTTTTATGTACATGGTGAAGCAGTTGAAGCCCCAGTTCTCCCAATTGCCAGCATACTGAGATGGATCAATTGGCGAATACACTATGTTTTTCACAGTGCTGTTGGCAGGAAAATCCTTATACACACCACCGACAACAATACCCTTATAGCGTGCCAACTTCTTTCCCACCACGTCTATCGAGCCGAAGTAACGGCGCGCAAAGCTCTCAGGAATCATCGCAAATCCCATATTCTCCATACAATCTATTGTTCCGGCCACCATCTCGAAGCCGAACACCTCCGGGAAATTGGAAGAAACTTGCAGGAATTTGTACTTCACTGCCTTGTCTTCTACATAGAATGCATAGTCGCCGCTCATATAGTCGGTATAGGCATAATCCTTTATGTGGGGCGAGCGTCCGGCTATGAATTCCATCATTGGCGGGCTCATCGATGTGAAATCGCCGTATTCGTCAGTCACATTGTAAGCCATGAACACTTTGTCGTAATCCTTGATGCCCTCGTTATAGGTGCGGTCGTAATACACCTGCATCATAATCACCAAGAATGCGGTGAACGCCAGCGCAAGCCCGGCGACGTTGATTACCACCGGCATCTTGTACTTGCGCGTAAGCGAGTAAAGACTTTTAAAAATTGAATTTGCCATATCCTGTTGTTATTTTTTATTGCTGGTAAAGTCTGTTTGTGCGGTAATAGTACACCAAGCGGCGTTTCACGTCGAAGAGCAGCCGGCAGCGCACGTGCTCGGCTTGCGACTCGAACCACGTGTTCATCAGTTTCTGCATGTCGAGGAAGCTCATCAGCCCCTCGTCGTATTTGCGCTTGGCGAACCGGTAGGCTATCGAATCTGATTTCTCCTTGCCGGCCATCTTTGCCGCCTCTTTCTCCGCGTTGTCGCGGTCGGTCACGGCCTGTTCCACGCTCGATTGCAGCTCGTAAAGCCTGCGGTCGTAGTCGAGACGCGCCTCACGGGCCTGATTCCTTGCCTTTTTCACCGTGTTTGAGCGCGACAGTCCATCGAAAATCGGTATGCTCATCGAAACGCCCACATACTGCCCGAAATTCACGTCCATCTGTTCCCTGTAAGGCTGGTTCTCCGTGCCGTAACGCTTGTAGTAGCTGTCGGACAATCCCGCTCCAATCGAGATTGTAGGAGCCCACGAGCCTTTCGCCGAGCGCAGCGAGTATTCGGCTATTTCCTTGTTCAGTTCGGCCTGCCGCATTATGGGGTTGTTGTAGCGTGCGAATTCCATCACTTCAGCCGCGGAATAATCCCCGCCGGCGTGATAAATCGAATTTTCCGGGCTGACAAGCTCAAGCGTGTCGGCCACCGGAAAATTCATCGTGTTCTTCAATTTTATTAATGAGTTTATGAACATGCTTTGCGTGCTGGTGTGGGTATAGTCGTCGTCTGCCACCTGCGCTTCCGCCTGACTCAAATCGACAGCGCTTTTCAGCCCCAGCTCCTTCATCCGTTGCGTCTGCACGAGCAATGCGCGACTTTCCTCCAGTTTCAAACCTGTGATACGCAAAAGTTCCGTATAGTATTGCAGATTGACGTAGGCGTCGAGCACGCTGATGGCAATCTCGTCCTTTTGGCTCTGCAACGCCGATTCCGACAACCTTTTCTGCGCCTTTGCCTGCTTGAACTGGTTGACAATCTGCCCGCCGGTGAATATGTCCCACGAGAGTGAAAGGCTGTAGCCGTTGCTCAACGTGCGCAGGTTGTCGTAGGTGTTGGTGGCAGGGTCGATGGAGCGCCCGAAGCTTCCTTGCAGCGAAAGCGAGGCCCCTACCGTAGGGAAGAACGAGCCTACGGCTTTCCTGTAGTCGAGGCGGTCGTTGTCGTGGGTCAGCTCCGCGCTCTTCACGTCGAAGTTATGCTCCACTGCGTAGAGCATACAGTCGTCGGCTGTCCATTTCCCGGAAGCCGAAGCCGATGCGCAGGCAATCAATGCCGCCATTATATAGCAATTTATTTTCATCATTCGATTTGTTTTGCCATATAATGTACAACAATCTTGCCAAACTCATAACTATTTATCAGTCAAATAATTGCAATTTATGATTTTTGACGAGGTGTCAAAAAATTTGACAGTAGTGTCAAAAAATTTGACACTTTGCACCGCTTAACGGCATTCCTGGCGCAATTGATAGTTGTTGCGCAACGTTTCAAAACATTCAGGATGCGATTTAAGTGCCGCCGTATCGGCAAGCGGGTTGTAGGAAGCCATCACTTGCCCTATGTCTGCTATTTCAGCGCCTCTCGCCGGAGCATCGGTCATCGGGATGCCATGGATGCCATTTACATCCACCCCGAAATGCCTTGCGAAAGCCTCAAGCACCATCGCCGTGGCACGTTTCTTTCCGTCAGAAGAATAGCCGGCAATATGAGGAGTTGCCACAAATGCCTTGTCAAGCAACCGTCTGTCGATTTCCGGCTCGTTTTCCCAACAATCAACGGCAGCAGCTCCAACCTTGCCATTGCAAAGCGCGGAATAAAGAGCCGCATTGTCAACGACAGCACCGCGCGAGCTGTTGACAAGCAGACGGCAATGCCCGAGGCTATCAAAAAAACGGTCATCGGCAAGATGCAGCGTCCTGTCGATTCCTTCCCGTATCAAAGGCGTATGGAACGTGATTATGTCAGCCTCTCCTGCAATACGCTCCAATTCCACAAAATCGCCGCCCTCACGGCGCATCCGCGGAGGATCGCACAACATCACATCCATTCCGAGCCTTTCACCCCACCGGGCCACGATGCTTCCGACATTACCCACACCGACAACCCCAAGCCTCAGCCCTTGCAGGCTTTCCCCCTCAAAGAAATTACCTATCACGGAAAAGACATACTGAGCAACCGCCGGTGCATTGCATCCCGGCGCATTGCAAACGGTAATCCCGTTTCTGCGGCAATATTCGAGGTCGATATGATCCGTGCCGATAGTGGCAGTGGCAATGAAACTCACCCGGCTTCCTGAAAGCAATCCTTCTCCGCACTTCGTGCGGGTGCGCACAAACAAAGCATCGGCGTCCTTTACAGCAACAGGTGTAATTGCCGGTGCCGGCAAATATTCAACCGAGCCAAACTCCTCAAGCAGACCTTTTATATAAGGTATGTTAGCTTCAACTATGATTTTCATGACTTAAAGAAACCTATCAATTCCGGAACAGCACAAGCTGCATTTGCCAGAATCAGGAAGAAGAACAATATGTATCCCCTCCTCATCTTACGAGTAGTGAAAAAATGGGCGACCTGATATGCCACACAAATATTAAGCGACATCAAATATGTCGCAAAATTAGTGGCATCCACCACGATGAATATTATCGACAATAATGCAAGTACTGTGAAAAATCCATTATAAGAACGCAGCTGCATCCGGTAGTTCATCAGCTTGAACAGATTGATGCTCCCAAGCACAGAGCCGACGACAACCGCAAGGATTATGCGATAGAGTCCGGACAAACCTATCTCTGTCAGATATTTTTCTTTCGAAATCACAAGCCGTGGAAATCGCAAATCATCAAAAGCCAGCATTCCCGAGCCGCACGCAATCCAATAAGGCACTGCCAAACCGAGCAATATTGCAAGCAACCCTTTGAACGAAAATATCTTCATCTGCATGAATCCCAAGATGAATACCGGAATATAAAACAGGAACGAATAATCAAACAAACTGCACAACGAAAGGACAAATGATATCAGAAACACAAAACTGCGTCTCCCTTTCTGCTGGTAACCGCTGAACAGCACCCATACACACACCATCAGCACGGCATTGACAGCCGCAGCCCTCGGGAAACCGACCGAATACGACGGATTGCAAAGCGAAGAAAACAAAAAATAAGCGGCATAAATCACCGTGTATTCCCTGACAAACGCAAAATTCTTATCAAGCACACGCATCATCACAGCAACCGCAAGCACCGTCAGCGCGTTCACCGCCCATAAGCTGCAGCCGGCAATGCCCGTATTCCATATCCCTGCCCCGCCAGGAGCGTGCCCGATACCTGAGACGTGGAAAAAATAAGAAAGCACGGCAGCCATAAGCCCCATCACCAACAGGCAATAGCGGTTGTTGATGAACCTGTTCACACTTTCTTCCTTCATCAGCGGCTATTCCTTGAATTTCTTATTATAGACATCGATTATGTTCGAAACATCGAAATAATATCCGTCGGGAGTCTTGTTGTCAACCTTGTCAACTATTATGTAATCGATACTGTCGTCCAGTTCCTGATGGTCAACTGCCACAAGTCCCATAAAATTGACAATATTGTATTCATGCACCGGACTTATCACTACCCACGGATTATCCTTCTTGCCCAATCCGGTGGAAAGAATCGCCTCAAGTATGTGATTCAGCCGGTACTGCCAAATCGAGGCCCGCGCAAACTTCTTCTTAGTCCTCAAAGCATATATGAAGAACTGCATCTGATTGAGGTCGAAAGGATTATCGGCAAGCGAAAGCTCCGCATATTTGATAATAGTGTCGCATTCCGCCTGAGTATGGCTTTGCTTATAGTAAAGCGGCTGTATCTTGTTGGCAAATTCCGATATGCGGTACGGATTATAATCTTCCTGGAACACATAACCAAGATAGAAATGACGATAATCCTGCATGGTCATATCCGTATCGTTGCTGACAAACTTCCTCCACAAGCGTTTGTAATAGTATGGGGAAGCCGGGTCGCTTACCGATTTTCGTATTTCCTCCATATCCGGCTTTTCCGGCTTGAACTTCTTATCTGCCGCAAAAGAATTGACCGCCGCAACTGCAACTACCGCAAACAATATTATAGCAAGTAACTTTCTCATTGTCTCTCTTTTTATTATACATTTGAATATTGCACCGCTGCCACCTCAATGGCAATCCCGAGAATCGACACCGTGACTACTACCGGAAGCCCCTTCGCACAAAAATATTGCACGAACCTCGACGTCAGTAATCCAAGAGCCTTGCCTTTCGGAGTACGCACAAACACCATACATCCGGCAAACGCGCCGGCAAATGCGCCGACAATCATCGGGGCATAGCCAATGGTGGCGCCTATGAGCATCCCGGCAACAGCGCCTACAGTGATATGCGCCATCCCCTGCGTGGCCTTGACAACAGGCTGCGGAAGCATCGAAACTATGATTATCACCACAACCGCCATTATACCCCAATATGACATCATCACCGACGGAAACGCCATCATCCCGCTCCATTGCAGCAACCACAATCCGCCATAAGCCGGTATGACAGCCGGAATATGCGGACGCACGCAAAAATAGAGCGACGAAAGCATAAACAAAATGCCTGATATGAGCAGCACCACATCCATCATTGCAAAATTACTTATTTTTTTCAATCCTCAGTCCTGCCCTTAACAACGGCTACGTAATTTTGCCTTTTTTTCACGATATGGCAAAACCCAAGCATCAGATACAAAGGAGAATCAAGACTTGAGCTATGATCACACGCACAAACATGCCAAGCGGATACACTGTGGCATAAGAAACGGCCGGAGAATCTCCCTCAACGGTGTCGTTGGCATAATCAAGAGCCATCGGATTAGCCATGCTGCCGCAAAGCAATCCACACGTCTCCCCGAACTTGAATTTAAACAACCGCATCGAGACGATCCCCATAATAAGCACAGGAACCATGGTGAGAACCGCGCCTATCCCTATCCACGCCAAGCCCTGCGGTCCGACAAGAGTGGCAAAGAAGTCCTTGCCGGCATCAAGCCCAAGACAGGCAAGATACATCGACAAGCCTATGCCACGCAACATCAGATTCGCACTGCGCGTGTTATAAGTCACGATATGGAACCGCGGACCAAAACGCCCCATAAGCAAGCCGACAACAATCGGTCCTCCAGCAAGACCGAGAGTGACAGGGATGTCGCTTCCCGGCAAAGCGATAGGCAGAGACCCTAAAAGAAGCCCAAGCGATATTCCGATGAAAATCACGGCAAGATTCGGCTCTTTCAAAGACCCGGCACTGTTGCCTATCACCTTTTCCACGCTTTCAATGTCGGAAGCGTTACCCACCACCGTCAACCTGTCGCCAATCTGCAACACGAGATCAGGCGTGGCAAGCAGTTTCACGCCGCTGCGCAGCACCCGTGACACGGTAATCCCGAATGTATTGCGCAATTTCAAAGAGCCAAGCCGCTTGCCGTTGATATCCGGACGCGACACGATTATATGGCGCGACACAATCTGGCGGTCGATTTTGTTCCAATTCACGTGGTGGTTCCAGTCACGGTCTTCCTTCTCACCAAAGAGCAGCGTAAGATTGTCGATATCCTTCTCTGTCGTGATTACCATTATCCTGTCGCCGATATTCAGCTGCTCCTCAGAATTTGGCATCACAAATTCCTTCCCTCTCCAAAGACGGGAAATTATGAAACGTGCCGGACTTGCCTCCTGCACCTCATGTATCCTATGCCCGGAAATTCCAGGGTTGGTTATCTGGAATGTAGCCACATACGTCTGGTCGGCATGGCTTTCCTCCCTCTGTTTCAAATCATCGGGCTTGACGAAGAACTTCCTTAATATTATAATCACGAAAATCACCCCGACGACACCGAACGGATAAGTCACCGCACAGCCCAAAGCCGCTGTCCCGGCATCAATGCCAAGCTGCTTCAATGTCTGCTGTGCAGCGGCAAGCGCCGGAGTGTTGGTAGTCGCACCACACAGCACACCGGTGATTCCGTCTATTCCATAACCTGTCAGCCAACTTATGCCTACAGCCATCAGCGAGCCAAGCACAATGAGAATCAGCCCGGCAATATTCATGCTCACACCTTCTTTCCTGAACGAGCTGAAAAATCCCGGACCGACCTGCAGACCGAGAGCATAGACAAACAGCACCAATCCGAAACTTTCCGCATAATTGAGCATATCGGGGTCAATCGACAATCCAAGATATCCCGCAAGAATACCAGTGAAAAAAACGAAAGTCACTCCCAACGATATTCCAGCAATATGCAGCCTGCCAAGCGCCAACCCGATAGAAATAATCACCGCCACTATGACAACTGCCTGTATGGCGGAATGCTCAAACAAAAAACCGCTAATCCATTCCATGGCGCAAAGATACTCTGAAAAAGTAACTTTTCTCTCGCCTTGCACTATATTTTAATAATATCGGCTGCGGCTCGGAAAAGTTTTTCAAATGAATCTGGCACTTTTCCCTCGCCTTGCACTATATTTTAATAATATCGGCTGCGGCTCGGAAAAGTTTTTCAAATGAATTTGACACTTTTCTCTCGCCTTGCACTATATTTGCAATATGAAGAAACAAGGCAACATATTAATCGTTGACGACAACACAAATATCCTGACCTCTCTTAAACTGCTGCTCGACAACATATTCAACGAGGTTTCCGTCCTGTCATCCCCATCGAGAATGCTGCAATCGATACAGAAAAACAATATCGACGTGGTGCTTCTCGACATGAATTTCGTCTCGGGCATCAACAACGGGAACGAGGGTATTTTTTGGCTGCACGAAACAAACCGCAATTTTCCGAAAGTGCCAGTCGTGCTGTTCACCGCATACGCCGATGTGGAACTTGCAGTAAAAGCGATGAAAGATGGCGCATTCGACTTCATAGTGAAACCATGGGACAACCGTAAGCTTATCGACGTATTGCAGATGGCATACCGGCAACGGCTCAATATGACAGGTGGCAGCGGCAAACAAGGCGATATGTACTGGGGCGAATCACCGGCAATGAAACGGCTCCAGAAGACTGCAACCCGTGTAGCGGAGACAAATGCCAATGTGCTGATTACCGGAGAAAACGGCACCGGCAAAGACCTGCTGGCACACGAGCTGCACGCCCTGTCGCTGCGCTCATCCAGGCAATTTGTCGCCGTCGATATGGGAGCCATCACCGACAGCCTTTTCGAAAGCGAATTGTTCGGGCATGTGAAAGGCGCATTCACCGACGCCCGCACCTCAAGAAAGGGATATATAGAAGAAGCCGACGGCGGCACACTGTTTCTCGACGAGATAGGCAACCTCCCGATCAGGCAACAGGCAAAACTATTGAACGTGCTGCAACGCCGGCAAGTGATACCTGTAGGAAGCAACAGCGGCATCCCGGTTGACATCCGCCTGCTATGCGCCACCAATAAGAACCTTGACAAGATGGTCGCCAATGAGCTGTTTCGTGAAGACCTGCTATACCGCATCAACACCATACACCTCAAATTGCCGCCACTGCGGGAAAGAAAAGAGGACATACTACCTCTTGCCTACCGGTTCCTTTCGCAATTCGCAGCCACTTATTCCCGTCCTGCCCTGCGTTTCAGCGGCGAAGCTGAAAACGCCCTGCTCAAATGCGAATGGCGCGGCAACATACGGGAGCTGAGCCACACTGTGGAAAAAGCCGTAATAATCAGCGACAAAGAGACAATAGGATGCGATGAGCTCCAAATCACAACGCAGAATGAAGACAAAGAAGCGGAAAACACCACCATCGAGCATATGGAGAGACAAATGATTTCCGAAGCGCTGCAAAAATACGAAGGCAACCTTTCGCTTGCGGCAGAGAAACTCGGAATATCACGACAGACACTTTATAATAAGATGAAACGTTTCGGTATTGGATAGCTATGACAAGACTTAGCCGCAACATATTGCTGATTTTTTCTGCCACTGCGGCAGCCTGCATATCCGTAATGCTGACGGTTGACAACTGGCAGTGGATTGCAGCGGCATTAACCATCGCAGGACTTGCGGCGGCATTCGTCTTATCGTTCCGTTCGGCCCACGACGCAAGAGAGAAAGTGGAGCTGATGATCGAAGCCATGCGCAACAATGATTTTTCATTTCATATGCAGGAACGGCAAAATCCGGAAATAATCAAATCCCTTGCCACAATCTCCATCATAATAAAACAACAGAAAACGCTTGCCCAACAAAAAGAAAATTTCTACAACCTGATAATCAACAACGTCGATACAGGAATCTTAGTCATCGACGAAAAAGGAATTGTAAAACTCCACAACACCGCCCTGCTACGGCTTTTGAACATGCAAGTGCTTATAAACGCAAGTCATCTCGACAGAGCAGAGCCCGGGCTATGCGAAACGCTCCTAAACATGGCAACAGGAGAGACAAGACTGCTATCGCTCACATTTAACGGAGAAAACAAGAACATATCGGTCAATGTGACGAAAATAAGACTCGGAGGAGAAAATCTGAACATTTACATTCTCAATGACGTATATTCGGTAATCGACCGCAAAGAAGTTGACGCATGGATAAAGCTCACAAGAGTGCTTACCCACGAAATCATGAATGGAATCGCCCCAATACGTGCCACAAGCGACGAGCTAATCAACGGGGAATCCACCGACCCTGAGCATATACGAAAAGGTTTGGAAATAATATTGTCAACTTCCGAGGGGCTTATGAAATTCACACAGTCATTCCGGAAATTCGCCGCCATACCCTCTCCCAACCTGCAATTAAATTATGTCAGCGACATAGCCGGACATGCAATAGCCCTGATGAAAGGGTATCTTGACAATACAAAAGTATCGGTCCGCATCAATCCCGACAATCTTATCATACAATCCGACAAAGACCTTGTCACGCAAATATTCACCAACCTGATTAAAAACGCTGTCGAAGCCAATGCGCACAATATAAAAATAACAGCCTGCACAGCAGAGAACGAATCAGTGATAATCGACGTAACAGACGATGGCGACCCTATACCGGAAGACTGCGTGAAACAAATATTCGTACCATTTTTCACTACAAAAAAAGACGGTTCGGGCATAGGACTGTCTGTTTCACGCAAGATAATGAACATGCACAAAGGCACAATGCAGCTAATCACCAGAAAAGGAACCAAGACATTCCGCCTGAAATTCCAATAACAGGCTACGAACTATATTAAATAATCTTAATTCGACCTCCTGTATGCTGCAAAAGTATGTTTTTCAACATATTTTCCTTTGTATTTTAACAATCCTAATGTTAACGATTAACATTTCTCACCATATCTGCTTACAATTTATCAACCCTGTCACCTTAAAGGGACAATAGCAGTGATTATCAACTAATTACTCCACAAGCATCCCCACCAGAGCCAAAACCGGACAAATGGCGTGACCATAAATAGCCAAAATTAGCGAAGTGAAAGTAAAACTTTGTAATTACAAAAACAACCGCATTTCCATAAGTAAAAAGTTAATGTTTTTGATTCCTTTGCAACTTATTGCTATATCATTGTAATTTTGCGCTTCAATAGGTTAAAGCGGTTTATTAATTTAAATTTTTAAGATGAAAAAGATTGTTTTGTGTTTGCTTGCAACCTGTTTTATGTCTTTAAATGCGTTGGCAGAACGCGAAATAAAAGGGCAGGTTGTTTATGCGGCCGACGGAGAGCCGTTAATCGGTGCTACCGTCTTGCCGGTAGGAGGAGGCAACGGAAGTGCCACCGACTTTGATGGAAACTTTGCCATCGTCCTTCCCGACGATGTGAAGCAAGTTACAGTTTCCTACGTAGGTATGAAAACCCAGACCCTCGATGCTGTTGACGGTATGGTTGTCAAGATGGAGGACAACGCCAATGAGCTCGAAGAGGTAGTAGTGACAGCTTTCGGTATGAAGCGCGAACGCAAGGCACTTGGCTATGCCGTTCAGGATTTGAAGTCGGAAGACCTTAATACTAAAGGTACGACCGACCTTGCTAATGCAATCCAAGGCAAGGTTTCCGGTGTCGATATACGTCCTTCTTCAGGTATGCCGGGCGCATCGACCAACATCATAATCCGCGGCGCACGCTCTTTCGAGCAGACCAACCAGCCGTTGTATGTGATTGACGGTATGCCGGTCAGCACCGAGTCCGACTTCCGCAACTACAGCAACGACGCAGTTTCGGGAACGACTTATTCGCAGCGTTCAATCGACATCAACCCGGAGGACATCGAATCAATCAACATATTGAAAGGACAGGCGGCTTCCGCTCTTTACGGTATCCGTGCCTCCAACGGTGTTATTCTCATCACCACCAAGCGCGGCTCGGGCGAAGTTGGCAAGCCTCGCGTGACGCTCACAACGAGCTTCAGCGCAGACCTTGTTTCGCGTCCTTTCGAACATCAGACCACATACGCGCAGGGCTCGGGCGGCTTATACAGCCCCTCCAACTCCGCTACTTGGGGTCCGAAAATCAGCGAGCTGCCCAATGACCCGAATTACGGCGGCAACGGCAACGGACACGAAGGAATGTACTATAACCCGACATACTCCAGCGCAGGATATGGCGACGGCACGGGATGGGTACGTCCTACGATACACGACAACGTAAGCGATTTCTTCAACACCGGCTTCACCGAGAATACAACTGTCAACATTTCGCAGAATGCCGGCAAGGCAAGCTATTCGTTCAGCCTCAGCAACGCTCATCAGGATGGAGTGATCCCCTCTACCGGTATGGAACGCTGGGGAGCTCGCGGATTGGTTGACTGGACTATCAACGACGTGTTGAAGACAGGTTTCTCCGTCAACTATACAAGCACTAAGATAAATACGGCACCGGGCGGAAACTCCGGTATCATGAACGTGGTTTATTCCGCTCCTGCCGAATACGACCTGAAAGGAGTGCCTACGCATCTTCCGGGCGACCCGACTTCTCAGGTGCTTTTCCGTTCCACTTTGTTCAACAATCCTTACTGGTGGGCGGAAAACAATGAGTACTTGCAGCACACCAACCGTGTGTTCGGCAACGCTTATCTGGAATACCGTCCGAAGATAGAGAACGAGGCGGTTACATTCTTCGTGCGCGAGCAGGCCGGTCTCGATGTCTATACCAACGACAACAGCGAGGTCGATGAGGTGGGCTCGGCAAGCTACGGCAGCGGCCACATTCTTAACCAAGGCGTGACCAACAACACGTTCAACAACCTTATCACGGCCAACCTGTCGGCACGCTTCGGCGGCGACAACGAGTGGGCTTTGGATGTTGTGCTCGGCAACGAAATCAACCACCAGCAGCAGCGCAACTGGCGATATGAGGGTACGGGCTTCGCTTTCTACGGCATGCCTACCATCAGCAACGCCACTTCGTTCTCCTCGCAGGAGGCTACATACGCCGAGCGAATGATTGGTGTGTTCGGAAGCGCGAACCTCTCGTGGAAAGACATGCTCTACCTGTCGGTTACGGGGCGTAACGACTGGCTGTCGTCGATGCCGCGCGGAGCACGCAGCTTCTTCTATCCGTCGGTTTCGCTTTCGTGGATTTTCACGCAGCTCCCGGCGTTCAACAACAACTCCGTGCTTTCGCTCGGAAAAATCCGCACATCGTTCGCACAGGTGGGACAAGCAGGAGGTTATATGGACAACTTCTTCTACACGCCGAGCTACGGCAGCGGTATGTATGGAGGCTTCCCCTTGCTCTATCCGTATAATGGCGTGACTACTTTCGTGCCGTATTTCATTGCATACGACGAGAATCTGAAACCGCAGAACACGAAGAACGTCGAGGCAGGTATCGACCTCAGTTTCTTCAACGACCGTCTGCGCTTGGATTACACTTACAGCTATCAGGACGTTACCGACCAGATTATGCAGGTGCCGCAGGCAGGTTCGAGCGGTTATCAATATATGCTCACCAACGGCGGACAGATCAAGACTAACTCTCACGAAATCAACTTGAGCGCGACGATTTATGAGAACAAGGACTGGACTGTGGATTTCGGTGCGTCGTTCACCAAGATTCACAACTATGTGGCCAAACTTGCCAACGGTGTGGAATCTATAATGCTTACCGGCTACCAGACTCCGCAAATCCGTGCGGAAGTAGGCTCTACCTATCCGATAATCTACGGTATCGGCTTTGCACGCGACCCTGAAGGACGCATCATCCTCAATCCTGACAACGGTTATGCTCCGCAGGCAACGGCCGGCGACATCAATCTCGGCGAATGCTCGCCCGACTTCAACATGGGCTTCAACCTCAACGTGCGCTACAAGCGTGTGTCGTTGGCGACCACTTGGAGCTGGCAGCAAGGCGGAAAGATGTATCACGGTACGCTCGGCGTGATGGATACGTTCGGAGCTACTAAGCGCACTGCCGAGGCGCGCGACAACGGCGGCGTGTGGGTGTCGGGTGTAATCAACACCGGGACTGACGAGAATCCTGTATATGAGGAATGGTCAGGAATGGTCGACGCGCAGACTTATTACTCGACTGTGGGCGACATAGCTGAGGCTTCGGTCTACGACACGAGCTTCCTGAAGATGCGCGACCTGACGCTTACCTACGACCTGCCTAAGATGGGAGTGTTCGACATCTCTGTCTATGGTTTTGCCCGCAATGTGCTGGTATGGTCGAAATTGCCTGAGTTCGATCCGGAGTCGTCGCTCGGCAACAACAACGGTGGCGGATACTTCGAGAATTATTCAGTGCCGCAGACAATGAGTTTCGGTGGCGGTATAAAATTGTCATTCTAACCAATTTAAAATAGAGTAAAATGAAAAAATACATATATTTGGCAGCAGCTCTTCTTTCATTGTCGCTCGCGTCGTGCGAGGACGTGATGGACGACATCAATAAGAGGCCCGACAATCCGGCGAACGAGATGATTAATCCCGCCTTGCAACTGACCGACGGAATAATGTCCACAGGCTACTCTACGGTGAGCGGCAACCTTGCGTGGGTTGCATCGTCGCTCACGGAGCAGCTTGTCGGCGTGGGCCTGAACCAGTTCTACAATCTTGAGATTCGCAACGTGTCGCAGACAGCAAGCTCAAGCACCTGCAACAATGAGTGGAACAGCACATACTACAACATCAACAACCTTAAACTTGCCCTTGCAAAGGCAGAAGAAGGCGGTTTGTATCCTGAATATGTCGATGTGCGCGGCATGGTGAAGACTTTGCTTGCCCTCAATTACGGCATATTGACTGACCTGTTCGGCGACATCCCTTGCTCGGAAGCCACCGAGAACACCCAGCCGAAAGTTGACAAGCAGCAGGACGTATATACGACTATATTCAGCTATCTTGACGGTGCCATCGCCGATTTGGAATCGGCCAAGGCTGACGGTGTGGCTTTTGCAGGCAGTCAGGACATCCTTTATAACGGCGACCTTGACAAGTGGATTGCTTTTGCCTACGCTTTGAAAGCCCGCTATAATCTCCACCTTATGGCTGTGGACCAGAATGCTGCCGCAAATGCCCTTGCAGCGGCACAGAAGGCGAAAGAGCTTGGTTTCGATGGCGCGGAAATCACAGGCTTTACCTCATACGCTTCATCTAACTGCAATCCGTGGGCGGCTTTCTGGGGCGACCGCAACTACAACGCTTCGTCGAAGACCGTTGCCGACCTGATGAACGACCGCAACGACCCTCGTATCGATGTTTATTCGACTCCGTGGGCTTATCAGGGAGAAGTGCTGGCCACCGAGGTTGCTGTGCCGGGCGATTTGGAGGACGCGCGCACTGTCTATGGAACTGCCGAGGGCCAAGGTTTCGCCCTTCCGGCATGGCTCAATGTATATTCATTTGCGGAAGGAGAGTCAGCTTCTATCCATATGATGAGCAAAGCGGAGCTTTACTTCATCCTTGCCGAGCTTGAGGCACGCAACGGAAGCGACTATTCGGAAGACTTCGCTGCTGCGGTTGAGGCTTCGTTTGCCGACTATGGTAGCTTCGGTGTAGCTGTCAATGGAACGGCTGCCGACTATGTGGCTTCGCTTTCAAGCCGTCTTTCCGAGAATGCGCTGAAGGAGATAATGATTCAGAAATACCTGTCGCAGTGCCGCGACGAGCAAATCGAGACTTACAACGATTTCCGCCGTATGGAGGCACTCGGCAATGCCGGCGATTATGTGCAGAAAACCAACGGCTACAACACTCAGGGCGGCAACAACCGCTGGCCGGTGCGCTATCCGTATGGCAACAGCGACGTGATTGCCAATCCGAATGTGGCCGACCTCTACGGCGACGGCATGTATGTGTTCACCGAGAAAGTATGGTGGGCAGGCGGAACACGATAGTTTTACAAGCCTGAAGGCTTGTGGTTACATAGTGGCTTTTGCCACAGGTTATAGGTTAAGGGTTACAGGTTATGTGCCTGTAACCCTTTTCATATCCACACGACGTTTTTTCTTGGCAATGATGCAGTATTTGGCTAATTTTGCGTTTCTAAGTCAAGACATTAATTACAGAATGATTATGAAAGCAAAGTATTTGTTGTTAGCAGTGGTGACGATTGCGCTGGGAGCGTGCTCTTCATCAAAAAAGGCTTCAGTGAGCGACATCGACGGAACGTGGACTATCGTAAAGGTGGAAGGTACTGATTTGGAAGGCGATCCTTACATCGGATTCAACACCACATCAGGCAGAGTCTATGGGAATACAGGCTGTAACAACCTGTTAGGCAGCTTCGACACCAACGCTCCTGCAGGCGTGCTTTCACTCGGCAACTTGGGAAGCACAAGAATGATGTGCCCGGATATGACAACCGAAAACATAGTGCTTGAAGCAATGGCAAAAGTAACAGGATTTAAAAAGACGGGCAACGGCTATGCATTGCTCGACTCCGACGGAAAGATAGTGGCAGAACTACAGCCACGGTACAAAGAGATGAAAGCCCGAAAACTCGACGGCGAATGGCAAATCGTGAGAATCAACGGCGAGCAACTGCCCTCCGGCCTTAATTCAGAGCCAAAGCTCATATTCGACGCCGAACAGCTCCGGGTGAGCGGCAACGGAGGTTGCAATACAATCAACGGCTCATATAAGACCGACGGCACATCCATAGAGTTTTCGCAAATGATTTCCACAATGATGGCGTGCGAAAACATGGACACTGAAGCCGCCCTACTCAACGCTCTTGAAAAAGCATCCAAATTCGGCACAATCCCGAATGGCAATCTCGGGCTGCTTGATGACGGCGACCGTCTGCTTATCGAATTGAAACACAAATAAAAAGACCACACTCTGACAAGTGAGAAAAAAGACGGCTTGAATCAAGCCGTCTTTTTTTCTATCCGATGCTGTCAGCATCCTCATCAACTATCTTCTCAATCTTAACCCCGACAATATCGGCGATGGTCGAATCATTAACCGCAGTGTCAGGCGGCAACACTGTGCGGCAGTTCCAAGAGCGCCCTTCTATCGGCACATCCGGCTTATCGGAAATTTTCCCACGATAACGGCTCAACGACGGGTCTTTCAGCACTTTCTCCATAAAATAGGCATATACAGGCATTGCCGTATGGCTGCCCTGTCCCATCCTTCCTGTACGAAAATGGATGCTACGGTATTCGCCTCCTACCCAACATCCTCCCACAAGATTTTTCGTAACTCCGACATACCATCCGTCACTGTTGTTGTTTGTCGTTCCGGTCTTTCCTCCGAAATTAGTATCGAATCGATGAATGTCGTATCCCCAAAGACCCATCGACGTGCCCCCCGGCTCGGTCATGCCGGCAAGCAGCATCTGCTGCATCAGGAAAGCCGATTCGTAAGAAATCACCTGCCGCTGTTCCGGCCTATGCTCATAAATCACCTTTCCGTTGCTGTCCTCTATGCGGGTGACAAACGACGGGACATTGTATTTCCCTCCATTCATTACCGTACAATAGGAATTGACCATCTCGTAGAGCGTCACATCCGATGCTCCCAAAGCAAGCGACGGAGTCGCCTTCAACGGCGAATGCACACCGATACGATGCGCCACGTCTATGACGTTATCGATACCGACCTCATCGGCAACAGCTACCGCTATGGAATTAATCGAACGTGCAAAAGCATATTTCAAGGTCATCGGGCTTCCCGAATAATAGCCCTCCGAATTACGCGGCGCCCACTTCACCGGCTGCCCGTTACCGTCGAAAGCGTCATATTGGCGGTACTGGTCGATACGTTCATCGCAAGGAGAAAGCCCATTTTCCATCGCCGCGGTATAAACAAACAGCTTGAACGTGGAACCCGGCTGCCGATGCGCCGTCACCTTATCATATTTCCAATGGTCGAAATCCACATCGCCTACCCACGCCTTTATCTCTCCAGTCTGCGGCTCCATGGCAATAAACCCGCAATGCATGAACCTCACCATATAGCGTATGGAATCCATCGTGCTAAGCATCATATCCTTCGTACCATTCTCATAATCAAACACCTTCACGTGGTGTGGATAATTCATATAATATTCCACCGAATCCGGATTGTCAGGAAAAAGCTCCGACAATCTCTCATATGCATCAGTATGCCTTGCAATGTTCTCAATGAATCCCGGTATTTCATGATGATTTGCGTCCTGCCACGGATTCGTGCCGCCCCAATCACCATTGAAATTACGTTGCACCTGCTCCATATGCTCCATCACCGCCTCCTCGGCATAGCGTTGCATACGCGAGTCAATCGTAGTGTGTATCTTCAAGCCGTCGCCATACAAGTCATAGCCGTTTTCCTTGCACCATTTCCCGACACTGTCGGCAAGCTCCTCCCTGAAATATAGCGCGTCGCCGTCGTAAGATGTAGTGACCTTATATTTCAACACGATAGGAAGCCCTGACAACGAATCACGCTCCGACTTGGATATCACATCGTGAGTGTACATATTATTGAGCACCACATTGCGCCTCCGACGGCTATTCTCGGGATTGATACGCGGATTATAGTAAGTGGTGGCCTTCAGCATTCCAACCAGCACGGCACACTGGTCAATTGTAAGTTCTTTCGGCTTCTCGCTATAATATGTCTGCGCGGCCGTGCGTATGCCATAAGCGTTGCTTCCGAAGTCCACAGTGTTGAAATACATCGTAAGTATTTCTTCCTTGGAATAGAACATTTCTATTTTCACAGCCGTAATCCATTCCTTTGTCTTCATTATCAGCATCCTGACACCTGGTATATAGCCGAGCAGCCCGGTGGAATATTCCGTTCTGGTCTTGAACATATTTTTTACCAGTTGCTGCGTTATGGTACTTGCCCCACGTGCCTCACCATGGACAATCATATCCTTTACCGCAGCAAACACACCTTGGAAATCGATACCGAAATGGTCATAGAAACGCTCATCCTCGGTTGACACAAGAGCCTTGACAAGCATCGGCGGAATCTCTTCATAAGTGACCGGCAAACGGTTTTCCCTGAAATACCTGCCCATAACCACTCCGTCGTCACTATATATCACGGAAGCAATATCCTGCTTGGGATGGGCTATGGCCTCCAATCCTGGCGACTTGCCAAACAACCAAAGGAAATTGACATCAACCATCCCCAAATATATAAAAAACACCACGAAAAACGTAACGACAAGCATAACCGCCCTCTTGTACCAACGGGCACTTTCATATGTGCGCTTATACCATCTGCAACCCGACTTGGTCTTATGCCAAACGAATCTCAACAAATCCTCCAGCCGCAGCAACAAGCCTTTGAGGAACTTGGTTTCATTAGATAAATCCATCGATATTAAGATTTTTCAAACGCCACAATCACATCGTGACAAAACGATGCATTCCAGCAACGCAAAATTACTAAAAAATTCATATACAAATCCTTTAATTCGAGAAAGTCAATCCGCGGCATAATTATTTCTGTATTTAGCCGGCGACAATCCTATATGCTTTTTGACATAGCGGCTGAAATACGACAACGACGAAAAATTCATCCGGTCGGCAATTTCCGTCAACGGCAAATCTTTCTGACGGAGCAGCCGGGCTATCTCATGCATCGTAAAACGGTCAATCCAATAAGATGCCGGGTGATTGCTTACACTCTTGCAAATCTCCGACAAATAATGAGGAGTAACACACAATTGCGACGCATAATACCGCAAATCCCTGTTCCGGATGAACTCGCCGTCATAAAGCATACCTATGAAACGGCGGAGAAGCTGTTGCGCGCGCTCAGGCACTTGCTGCCAAGCCTGTCCGCGGGCGTGTATGTCGTACAAGTCAAGGATATGCGCCATCAGCAAATGCCCCAGCATCTCATCCCGGAAATGATGCCCCTTATCGCCGCATCTCTCACGCAAACGCTCCATATCCTCCCGGCATTTCCGGAAATCATAATCAGACAGCTTCATGACAGGATTCTGCAATAACGACAAATGGCCGATTATCCCATAATTGCTTTTCAATGCCAGCGACGTTACAAACGCTTCCGACAGCACCATTACGATTGCCTTGAAATCCTGAGATTCTGAAAATCCCGACGCAAGGGATACGTTTGGAAATATCACATAATCACCCGGCAGGATGTTGTACCTCACATCCTGAAAAATGAAACTCATACTCCCTGCCGTGCATAATATATGCAGCACTTGCCCGGAGTACACCATAAAATCATAATCATCAATAGCATTGACAAATAAGATGCCTTTAAAGTCATCATTCACCGTCTCCATATCCTACAGATGTTTTGCCGCAAAAATACGCACAATCCACGAAAAGTGAAAACATCTCCACGATTCAGATAACAGCCAAGCAACTATTGCATCATATTTTTGCCTATGTCAAAAACAACAAACTATGAAAGAGGTAAAATTAAACAACGGAGTGATGATGCCCGCCATCGGCTTCGGCGTTTTTCAGATTCCGGCAAACGAAACGGAGAAAGTTGTAAGCGAGTCTTTGGAAGTCGGCTACAGGATGATAGATACGGCAGCCTCCTATTTCAATGAAAAACAGGTAGGCAATGCTATCCGTCATAGCGGACTGAAACGCGAAGATGTTTTTATCACCACCAAATTGTGGGTGCAGGACTATGAATATGAAGATGCGCTCCGCGCCTTCGACAAGTCATTGAAGTTGCTCGGGCTGGATTACATCGACCTCTACCTGCTGCACAAGCCTTACGGCAACTATTATGCCGCATGGAGAGCCTGCGAGCGGCTTTACAAAGAAGGCAGGATTCGCGCCATCGGCGTGACAAGTTTCTCCAATGAACGCTTGCAAGACCTCTTCCTGCACAACGAGGTGAAGCCTGCCGTCAACCAGCTTGAGACACATCCGTTTTTCCAGCAGCAAGCCGCCAACGCGTTCTTGCAGAAAGAGGCTATCCAACATGAGGCATGGGCGCCTTTTGCCGAGGGACAGAATGACATTTGGAACAATCCCGTGCTGAAAGCAATCGCGGAAAAGCACGGGCGGACAGTTGGGCAAGTCGTTCTCCGCTGGCTGAACCAACGCAATGTAGTGGTCATCCCCAAGACTGTACATAAGGAACGTATGATAGAGAATTTTTCTATCTGTGATTTCACACTGACTGAACAAGAAATGCAGGCCATTGCCGGGCTTGACACGGGAAAGAGTCCGATTTATGACGATATGGACTTGGCTACCACAAAATATATAGGAACTCATAAAATTCACGACTGATATGGAAACAATCAAATTAAACAACGGAATTGAGATGCCGATGATTGGCTACGGAGTATGGCAAATCGCTCCGGAAGATTGCTGTAAATATGTTTCGGAAGCCCTGAAGGCAGGCTACCGCTCTATCGACACGGCACAGGCTTACTACAACGAGGAAGGCGTCGGGGAGGCTGTGAGCAAAAGCGGAATTCCGCGTGATGAAATATTCCTTACCACAAAAGTATGGATTAGCAACGCGGGCGAAGAAAAAGCGGCACGCAGCATCGACGAATCGCTCCGCAAACTGCGGACTGACTACATTGACCTGTTGCTCATCCACCAGCCTTTCGGCGACTATTACGGAACCTACCGAGCTATGGAAAAAGCATACGAGGCAGGAAAAGTACGCGCCATAGGATTGAGCAATTTCTACGACGCGCGTTTCGTTGATTTGGCCGAAAATATGGAAATCAAGCCGGCGGTAGTACAGTTGGAGACGCACGTATTCTCACAGCAAGTGAAAATGCGGGAAATAGTTAAAGAATACGGCACTCACATCATGGCTTGGAGTCCGTTGGCACGAGGGATGAACGGATTGTTCACTAACGGCATACTAAAATCCATCGGCGAGAAATATGGAAAGGACATTGCCCAAGTTTGCCTGAAGTTCCTTACGGACGAGGGCATAATCGTAATACCGCAATCCACCAAGCCTGAACGCATAGCAAGCAACCTCGCCATAGATGATTTTGAGTTGACAGAAGCAGAACGAGAAGCTATCAGACAGATGGATACTGGCAAACCGCTTGCCGCCGATTTCAACGACCCGGCATTGGCAAAATACCTGCTCGGCTACGACAGGCAATTCAACCCGGCAAATAAATAATTACGCATAGAATCAACAATGTCGTAACCCGCGACGTGCCGCCAATGGCTGTCGTAGGAGGGAATCCAGCCAAGTTCATCAAGAAAATCGAGTCTGAAAAAGACTGAGAAACTGGCAACATTTCATCTTAAAACGACACACCAATCCACGCCGGCGCATAGATTCCGCACAAACATTGTGCAGGTGACATGCCGCCGGTTTTTCCATCATCATACCTGAAAAATGCTATTTCAGACCCTTCCTCTCTTGAAAAAAATAGCAACAAATTGCGATTGACACGCCTTCCGCATACCAATAACTTTGCACTCTCAAAATTTGGTAACGCTAAAATAATTCAACAGATGAAACATCAAGAACCTGTCATAAGATTCTTCCTGCTTCTTTTCTTAACGCTCATATTGCCGGTGACGGCTTTCGCGCGGCACGACAATTCGAGAATAACCGGCAAAGTCATCGACAAGCCGACCGGGCAACCGCTTGAATACGCCATAGTGGAATTGCGCGACAAAGACAGCGGCAAATTCGTGGCAAGCTGCGCGACAGACTCATTGGGAAAATACGTGCTCACTGTACGCGAGCCGGGCAACTACACACTGAAAGCAAGTTATACGGGCTACTCCCAAATGACAAAAGAAATAGCAATAGAGCCGTCAGAGAAATACCGTCTGACATTTGAGCTCGAAGAGCCGTCGCTGTCGCTCGAAGAAGTGGTTGTGCGCGGTCTGAGCGAGGGAGAGCGGGTGGCACGGCTTGCCTATAACGTACAGATGATGGAAACCGACAAATACAAATCCACAACGCTCGACCTTTCGCAGGTAGTCGACAAGATAAGCGGAATAAAAATACGCGAAACGGGAGGCTTGGGCTCCGACATCAACGTGTCGCTCAACGGCTTCTCCGGGAAGCACGTGAAAATATTCATCGACGGTATGCCGATGGACGGCATGGGCTCGGCCTTCGGACTCAACAACATTCCTGCCGGCATGGCAAAACGCATCGAAGTCTATAAAGGGGTAGTACCCATAGAATTGGGAGGCGACGCCATAGGAGGAGCGATAAACATAGTGACCGACAACACCAAGCGCACACGCATAAACGCCTCTTACTCTTACGGCTCTTTCAACACCCATAAATCGGGCGCATTGGTGGAGCATACCACAAAAAAAGGTTTCTATTTCATGGTCAACCCCTATCAAAACTATTCCGACAACGACTATAAAGTCAACGCCAAAATCCTCGATTTCGCGACCGACAACTATCTGCCCGGCACAAGAGAGGTGAGGCGTTTTCACGGAGCTTATCACAACGAGGCCGTAGTCCTGAAATTGGGAGTTACAGACAAAAAATGGGCTGACCGTCTGATATTCGGATTTATCGGAGGATATGAGTACAAAGAGATACAAAATGCCTCAACAATGGATTTCGTGTTCGGAGGGCGCTACAACACGGCGACGACATTGCTTCCGTCAATCGCCTACGAAAAGAAATTCAACGTATTGAAAGGACTAAGAGTGTCGCTCAACGGCAATTACAATTTCGGAAAATCATTCGCCGCCGACACCGTCAGAGGCAACTACAACTGGTTGGGACAATTCAAGCCGCACGACAACAATCTGCCGGGCGAGCGCTCATACATGAAATACCATTATCGCGACCGCAACGGGGCAATAAATCTCAAAGCAGGCCTGATGCCGGCGCATGGACACGCCATATCGTTAAGCAACACCCTGACCACATTCTCGCGAAAAGGCCACAATGAGGTGGAATCAGAAGCGCAGCTTTCCGACCGGTATCCGTCGGAAAATTTCAAAAACGTTCTCGGATTGAGCTACAAATACGATTACCGCTCCGTATGGAACACATCGATATTCGTCAAAAACTACACATCCCACGTCGAGGCATACGTGGATTCCGACGACGGGCAGTCGGTATCGCATCACAGCCGCACCGACAGCTATTTCGGAGGGGGAATAGCGTCCACCTATTTTGCCGGGCGTTTCGTGCAGCTCAAAGCGTCGTATGAGCACACCTACCGTCTGCCAACAAGCCGAGAGCTGTTTGGCGACGGCGACGGACTGGAGTTGGGCACATCTGATTTAAAGCCGGAAGCGAGCGACAACATAAATCTCGGCATGACATTCAGCACCGCCGGCATTGCCGACCACCAACTAACGGCAGACGCGACATTCCAATACAGAAACGTCACCGACTACATACGCCGCACCGTGAGTCAGACCAAAGGCACGGCCTCATCGGTCAACGAGGGCAGTGTGCGCAGTTTGGGGGCAGATTTCGGATTGCGCTATTCTTTCCGCGACTTAATACATCTTGGCGGCAACTTCTGCTACTACGACATGCGCAACATGACACGCTACAAATCAGGCACCAACGTGGAAAGCACCATCTACCGCGACCGAATCCCCAACCAACCGTATATGTACGGCAATGCCGAAGCCGGTGTGACGCTGCGCGATGTGGCGCTTAAAGGCTCCATGCTCGACATACAATACGCACTTAACTACATCCACGAGTTCTATCTCGACTGGCCGAGCTATAACGGCGACTCCACTGTCCCCATGCAACTGTCGCACGACATCTTTGTGAGCTACAATTTCGGGAAGACGCATAACTTCACGGTATCGTTGGAATGCCGCAACATTTTCAATGAGGCTCTTTACGACAATTTCAACCTGCAGAAACCCGGACGGTCGTTCGGCATCAAAATAGGATATAATTTCAGCAAATGACAGTCAAAACAATAAAACTAAATAAGTATATGAAAAAAAGATTTTTTAGCATTCTAAGCGCAACCCTCGCAACGGGATTGCTGTCCGTATCATGCTCCGACGAGCCAAAAGGCGGAGAAGGAGGAGGCGTGCCGGAAACCGGCGACGGCGAATATGTCTACATAGTGGCTTACGCATCGGGCGACGACGTAGGCTATCTGAAACAGGTCAGCGACATCTCACAAGGCTCAATCGACGGCCAGACAAGCAGCCACAACAGGCAAGAAGTGTCCGGCAATCAAGATTATACGGCTGTAAACGACAAATATCTGTACAATATCAACTACGGGTCGCAAGGCTCGGCCGGAATAAGTACCATTTCAGCCTCATGGGGCTTGGATGCCGGATACAACATTGCGAAACGCAACGAATTCAATCTCGACGGTGATGTGAAAGCGCGCGGCGTGGTGGGCAACTATTTTGTGGCGGCCACAAACGCATCGGAAAACGACATTGCATACGAGCGCATCAAACTCATTGACACTGAATCGCAAGCCGTGATAACAAATCACGGAAAAATCAACACCGACGCCTCCAACAGCGCATGGCGCGGCCAAGTGGCGGAGCACACCACATTCTCCGACATCGCGCAATATGGCGACTACGTGCTCGTGGGGATGACAACCAAGCGCGAGCCGTCGTCGAAAACCACCACTACCGAACTCGCGTTCAACACCTACATCGGAGTATTCACACTCGATCCGTCGGATTCGGAAAAAGAATTCCTGAAATTCAACAGCCTGCTTGTGCGCAACAATGCCGACAAACCGTCGGGACAGGTGAAAGGCAACAGCCGCTCACGCACTGAAACCGGCATCGAGCCAACCGACGACGGCAGCATATATGTATTCGCGCAAGGCAATATCAGCAACGCAAGCGACGGCGCCATTCCGCCTTCAACGGTGCTGAAACTGAAAGTGGAAAACGGCAAGCCGACAGGATTCGACGACAGCTACTATGTCAACCTGCAAGAAAAATCGGGAGGCCACCGCGTATGGCGCAGCTATTATCTCGGCGGCACAAAATTCTGCCTGCAAATGTTCAGCAACGCGGGCGATGACGTTTCCACATCAGCCCCGCGCACTCAATTTGCCATCTACGACGCGGCGACAACAGAGTTCTCATGGGTTGAGAACGTGCCGTCCGACATTACCGATGTCGCTCTGTTCTACATGATAGAAAAAGACAAAAGAAGCGTGACGTTCGGAATAGAGACATCATCGATGAAACCCGCGCTTTACACAGTAAGTTCCGATGGCGTGATGAAACGTGGATTGGAAGTAAACGCCGAAACAATCAAAGGAGTGGCCCGAATAAAGAAACAATGAGAAAGCTGTTTTCAAGACTGCATTTGTGGCTGTCAGTCCCCGTGGGCATATTCATCACCGTGATATGCCTGTCGGGGGCTGCCCTCGTTTTCGAGCAGGAAATAAAGCAATGGCTCAACCGGGACATATATGTTTCCAATCGGCACGAAGGACAAAAACGGTTATTGCCGTCGGAAATTGCGACAGCAGTGAAAAGTCAGGTTCCCGACTCGTTGCGGATTTCGGGGTTGATGGTTCCGGGCAAGGAAGGATTATCGTATGCCGTGACTTTCGAGAATATGCACAGGAAGTCGCTTTATGTCAATCCTTACACAGGAGAAGTGAAAGGATGGGAAAGGAATTACGTTTTTTTCACCACTATGCGGCAGTTGCACCGCTGGCTTCTGGATGTACCTCCGCAGAAAGGGGAGAAAACCACAGGCAAGATGATAGTAGGCATATCCACCCTTGTGATGGTGCTCATCCTCGTTACAGGTCTGGTGGTATGGATTCCTAAGAATATCCGTATGCTGCGGCAAAGGCTTTTGGTGAAGACCGGAAAGAGCCGCTACCGTTTCTGGTACGACACCCACGTGTCGCTCGGCTTTTATTCTACTATCTTCTTGCTCGTGATGGCGTTGACCGGGCTGACGTGGTCGTTCGGCTGGTATCGCACGGCTTTTTACTCGGCATTCGGGGTAGAGCAGCAGCGGCAACGTCCGTCCGCTCGCAATTCAGAACAGGGAAAGCGGAAAGAATACGACTTCGCAGTCTGGGATAAAGCCATTTCGGAAATCGGACGGAGATATACCGATTATGAGTCGGTTTCATTATCGGCTTCTTCCGCAAGAATCACGCTTGACGGTACAGGCTTACGGAAGCAGGACATTGCAAAGTTCAACCGCGAAGATGGCAGGATAGAGCAAATAACCGTCTATGCCGAACAGCCGCGGAGCAGCAAGATGAAAAGCTGGATCTATGCGTTCCACACAGGCTCGTGGGGAGGCGTTACAACAAAAATACTATATTTCATAGCGTCAATAATCGGAGCTTCGCTACCTTTGACCGGATATTATTTCTGGCTAAAAAAGAAAAAGAGTAAAAAGCATATCCTAACAAAACGTTACTCCGCAAAAAAGTGATGTTAATGTTTTCGTAAATGATATTTATCTATTAATTTTGCAGCCTGTGAAACTTATATGCTGAAAAATAGAAAAATAGAATAAAATGGCAAAAGAAAACAAGAAAAACGCCACTCGCACTTCAATCGACGAATTAAACGAGTCGCTCTCGAGTCTCGAGCAGCGTGTGGAACAAAACAAGAAAAAAGTCGTATGGTACGTAGTCGGCTTGATTGTAATCATTGCAATCGGCTTAGGCTATTATTATGGCATCCATAGATCAGGCATCGACGGAGCAAGCGAACTGATTGGCAAAGCCGACATATCATTGGCACAAGGCAACGATTCCATCGCTTTGACACAATATCAGGCAGTAGCCGCAGAATATAGCAACAGCGTGTCCAACCGTGCCAACCTCAATGCCGCAATCCTCCTTTATCAGGAAGGGAAATACCAGGAAGCGCTCAACAGCCTTAATGAATACAGCATCGACGACGAGCTGGTAGGAGCCGCTGCTGAATCGCTGAAAGGCGACTGCCTCGTCAACCTGAAAAAATATGACGAAGCTCTTGCCGCATACGATGATGCAATCAGCACATCTGCCGATAATGCGCTTTACACACCGTTGTTTATGATGAAAAAAGCAACAGTGCTCAGCGCACAGAAAAAGTATGCTGAAGCTGCCACCATCTATCAGAACATCAAGGATTCATATCCAAAATACCTGATGGCATACCGCGTGAATATCGACAAATATATCGACCGCGCAAATTTCCTTGCAAATCAAAAATAACATAACTATAAAAAACCGGAGATTACCGGAATTAACACAACTTTTCTCATAACTAAAAGAATAAGCCTGGCGTGATGCCAGGCTTATTCTTTTTACCGCATGCCCATACGCAACCTCCCAAGAATAAATAACACCGCATCATCCCAATGAACAGATGCAGCAAGCAGCGACTTATATCCGTCAGGCCCGCTTGAACCAATCATATCATGACATAATAGAATAGCCTTTATTCCCCAGTTAATGCGTATTCAAGCACGCATTTCATATCCGAACATCACAGGACAAAATGAAAGCCATACCGCACATTGCTATGCAGTATGGCTCATTTCGTTCTTTATGACTATATCCTACATCACGGCAACTTTTACCGCCACGCCGTCAACCGTCACAATATACATGCCGGCCTCTGCCTGTATCCGCGCATCCAATCCACGTCCGGCATACACCTGCACGCCATTCATATTGTAAACACGGATATCGCTTTCTTCCAAGGCGTTGATAATTATCTCACCATCGGCTGCATAAACCTTTGCCGTTGCTGCAAATTGCTCATCAACGCCACCATTGTCCTTATTGTCAACAACAATGTTGTCGATAAGAATGTCGTAGGTTGCTGCTGAAACGCCTCTGAAGCTCAATCTCACGTTTCTTTCCCCTTTGAATTTATCGAGAGAAACGTATTGCTTAACCCAACCGGTAGCAGAGTTTCCAGAAACATTGAACGGGTCAGACAAGATTTCATATTCGCCATTGTCCTTCGAGGCTTCGACGACAAGAGCATCGCCTGTCAGCTCCCCGTCTGTCAGATACATATGGAAAGTAAGTTCAGGCTCCGCAATACTGCTTATGTCGATTTTCTCGCTCGTGAATCTCACAGCGTCGCCCTCAGCCAAAATCGTGGAAAGGAAAGCGGCAAGACCGCCGTCACCATCCTGCGGCTCGGCAGAAGGATTGGTTGTGGTGCCAGAACCTGTACCCCACGCCGCATCGTAGCCATTGACTACTTCATTCATCCATTGATGCGATGAGACACCTCCGGCAAACGATTCTTTGAACGGCACTCCGCTCGGCTCTCCGACAAACAACAATTCGGAAGTAGTACCCCTGTTATAACCTATTTCATTATACGATTGCACGAAATAAAACACAAACGTCTGACCGGCGCTCACGTCAATGGTATTGTCAACAAAAGTAGTCCCTTCAAAAGCAGTGGCAAGCTCCACTTCATTATTTCTGACAATATAGTATTTCACATCGCCATATTCCTCGGCAGGAGCATCCCACGACAAAGTCACAGTATGGTCGTCATTCTCAACCACCTTGAGATTCTCCAATGCAGGAGGCACCGGATATCCGACTTTTACTTTCACAACTGCGGCATCGCTCTTCAAGCCATTGAGATAAGCATAGACACGGTAGGTATATTCCCCTTTCTCAGGAATGCTCTGGTCTATATACTGCGCCGCAAGAGTCGCACCGACGGCCTCCGTTGTATAGACAGGCTCTTCCACTCCTTCACGATAAAGTTCCATCTTATCGGCATGGTTTATGAAGTTACCGGCAATGTCGGTATTTGGCGCATACCAAATCAACTGTACCTGCAAAGAGCCGTCAGTTGCCGGAGTAGCCGTGAAATCAAACGGGGCAGAAGGTGTTGCCGTCGAACGTCCGTTCTTCACTTCAAGCTCGTCAATGATGACCTGCGCACCAGTCTGATTGTTGTCGAAACATATGCCAATCACGTATGCATCTGCCTTCTCCGGGACAATAAGACCTTTTATTTCCTGATATTCCGTACCGGTAATATTCCATATCTGCCCTATCGGACCAAGAACGGTATGCTTCTCGTCGTTACTGCACAAAATCATCTGCAATTTGCCCGGTTTTGTGGCATCGGCTACCTTTGCCTTGAATATCACTTCCACTTCATTCTCCGTAGTGAGGCGCAATGCCGGCAGATAAAGTATCTCGGGAGCTTCTGAAGCCTGCGACGACGTGCATGTCACAACACCATTTTCCAATCTCCAGCCTTCACCATCATTATTGCCATCTTCCGTAACAAATCCGTCGAAAGCATTCTCGGCGTCGAAATTATTCGCGTAATCAAGTTCGAGAGCGTCATTCGAGCCATAGAAATATTCGTAGGTCAAATCTGACTCTACCTCATAATCATCCAGATAGTCACGCCAGACCGACGTTACTTTCCTCGAAACATTTCCATCGGCATTGTATTCATATTCATATTTATGACGCTCGAGCAAAGTCCATTCCTCGGCAGTTTCCGAGCCGGAATCGCCTCCGGCATCCCCCATGGATCATAGATGTCTCCTCCACCGCCGGAATACATATATTTCTCTTCCAATACTACATTCCCTTTTTCGTCATATCCATATACTTCCTTGCTGTCCGGGACTACACCCATGAAGAAATCATTCATATTGCGTATCTTTTGCAATACGTTCCAATTATCGTCATATATGTATTCGTTGATTTCATAAGGGTCGGCCTGGTCAATGCCGTTTATCTTTTTATAACGGTTCTCTGTTCCGTTATTGCCTTCATATTCAAACAAACAGCGCACAGAATAATCGCTGTTCCATCCGGAAACACCCCAATCATATAAATGCTGCTCGGCCACACGCCCTGAGGCCTCGTCAAACGTATATACCGCTCTTGCGCCACCATCGACCGGACGGCCCTCGAAGGTGTAAGTATTATCATTCCACACATATTGCTCCACCACGTTGCGGCGGTTCTGGCTGTCATAGCCATAGCTGGTTTTTTCAAAATTCACCATCGCGGATGGGTCTTCAATATCGGGTACGGTAACCAATTCTTCCGTAAACAATCCGTTGGCATCATAGGTATAATCTATTCGCGAACTGATTGCGCCATTGCTGCGCACCAGCACATAGTTGATTACTTCGGCCGCATTCAATGAGAAAAAGCCACCCATAAATACAGCTCCGACAAATAGCAACTTTTTATTCATATCATTAATATTTTATAATAGATTGCGCAAATTTACATACCAGCACAAAACTTCGCAATGTTTTTTAACAAAAAACAAAAAAATGGAGGATGAATAGAAATTCACCCTCCATCGGTATTTTCGACAGACTCGATTAGTCCTCGTTAAGATTAACGCGCTTGAAAGCTACTGCCGTAAGTTCCGGATCAACGCTCTTCAAGTACTTCTCTATTGTCAATTGAGCATCCATAATATATTCCTGCTCCAACAAACAAGATTCCTTGTAGAACTTGTTAAGACGTCCTTGCGCAATCTTGTCGAGCATTTCCTCTTTCTTGCCTTCCTGACGTGCTTTTTCACGTGCAATATCGAGCTCCTGATCAACGATATGCTGCGGCACCTCGTCACGCTTCACAGAAATAGGATTCATCGACGCAACCTGCATAGCCACGTTACGTCCAACCTGACGCTCAACCGGCTTGTTGAAGGAAACGATGGTTGACAACTTGTTGCCAAGGTGGTCATAGCAAGTAGTGCCAGCACCCTCAAGCCACTCATAAGCACCAAGCTCCATCTTTTCACCAGTTTTACCTATTTCCTCCACGATGAGCTCGGAAACAGGAATACCGTTGACAACCAAAGCCTTAACCTCATCAAGCGACTTTGCCTTAGCAGCCATAGCCGCTTCGAGAATCGACTTGGTAAGAGCGACAAAACCTTCGTTCTTTGCAACGAAATCCGTTTCGCATTTCAAAGCTACAATCGCTGCAAATCCGTTTTCAGAAGCAGAAAGCACACAGCCTTCAGAAGCCTCGCGGTCCTCACGCTTCGCTGCGACAGCCTGACCTTTCTTACGAATGATCTCAACAGCCGCATCCATATCGCAGTTGGTTTCTTCCAACGCTTTCTTACAGTCCATCATACCAGCTCCTGTAAGCTTGCGGAGCTTGCTGATATCAGACATTGAAACTGCCATATCTTAATTATTTTGTTTTAATTGTTATTAATTAATTCAGGAAAGAGCCTTTTTTATTCCGCAGCTTTTTCCTCGTCAGCTGCCGGAGCAGCCTCGTTGTCAACCGGGATTTCCACCTTCTCGGCAGCATCCGGAGCGGCCTTGCGGATACGACGGCGTTCACGTTTCGGAGCTGCCGGTGCGTCTTTTTCCTCACCCTCTGCCGGTGCATCAGCCTTTTCTGCCTTGCGCTCTTCCAAGCCTTCTGCCATTGCAGAGCATACAGTGTCGAGAACAATCTCGATGGACTTCGACGCATCGTCGTTGCACGGAATCACGAAATCGATATTGTCCGGATTCGAATTGGTATCAACCATACCAAACACCGGAATGCCAAGACGGTTTGCCTCAGCAACAGCAATATGCTCCTTCATAACGTCAACCACGAACAAAGCAGACGGGAGACGGTTAAGGTCGGCGATAGAGCCAAGGTTTTTCTCAAGCTTGGCACGCTGACGAGTGATTTGGAGACGTTCACGCTTCGACAGATTGTCAAATGTTCCGTCCTTTGTCATCTTGTCTATGTTTGCCATCTTCTTCACAGCCTTGCGTATGGTCGGGAAGTTGGTGAGCATACCGCCCGGCCAACGCTCAATCACGTATGGCATATTGATTGAAGAAGCTTTGTCGGCAAGCACTTGCTTTGCCTGCTTTTTCGTTGCTACGAAAAGCACTTTTTTACCCGATTTAGCGATATTTTTAAGAGCAGCGGCAGCTTCTTCGAGCTTTGCAGCTGTCTTGTAAAGGTCAATGATGTGGATACCATTGCGCTCCATAAAAATGTAAGGAGCCATTGCAGGATTCCATTTACGTTTCAAATGGCCGAAATGGCAGCCTGCTTCCAATAATTGTTCAAAAGTTGGTGTTGACATTTTTTCTTTCTATTAATTTGTTTACATTCTACTTAATTCAACTGCCAAGTAGCACCGGCACTCAAGCGCAGGCAAGTCTCGGCAATTTGGATACTAAACACTTTCCAGCTATGAAAACATTAACGTTTGCTGAACTGGAATCTCTTACGTGCTTTCGGACGTCCCGGCTTCTTACGCTCAACAGAACGCGGGTCACGAGTGATGAACCCTGCCGCACGCAATGCAGGCTTGTCCTCAGCATTGATTTTCACCAAAGCACGTGCAATGGCAAGACGCAATGCCTCTGCTTGTCCGGTGAAACCACCACCTACCAAATTAACTTTAATATCGTACTTTTCGACAGCATCAACAGTGTTGAGAGGTTGCTTCACGATAAATTGAAGTATCGGATTCGGGAAATAGTCCTCAAGTTTACGCTTATTGATAGTAATTACGCCTGTTCCCTCTTTCACAAAAACTCTGGCGATTGCTGCCTTACGGCGGCCTACTGCATTAATCTGTTCCATACCTCAATTATTTTAGCTTGTTGATGTCGATTACTTTAGGATTCTGTGCCGTATGCGGATGCTCAGGACCGTTGTAAACATAAAGATTATTCATCAGATGACGTCCAAGACGGTTTTTCGGGAGCATTCCCTTCATCACCTTGATGTACAACGGGTTCTTACCTGCCTTGAAGTGCTTGTTGAATGATTTCTGCTTCAAGATTTCCGGAGTGGTCTCGCGCTGTCCGCCCGGATAGCCGGTGTAAGAAAGATATACACGGTCTGTCCATTTCTTTCCAGTCAGAACCACCTTGTCGGCATTAATGATAATCACGTTATCGCCACAGTCCACGTGAGGCGTATAATTGGGTTTGTATTTTCCGCGGAGCAATTTTGCTACTTTTGCGCAAAGACGACCCAAAACCTGGTCGGTCGCATCAATCACAACCCATTCCTTTTGAGCTGTTTCAGCATTTACTGAAACCGTTTTGTAACTTAAAGTATCCACTTTTAATAAATTGATTAAAAATTAATTACATAAATTATGCCATCCGCTAAAGCCCGGCCAAAAGCTTTTTGCAGCGGCACAATAACGCTAATTTGGATATAATCGGACTGCAAAGGTAAGCCTTTTATTCTTAAAATCAAACATTTCTACAAAGTTTTTATCGTCCTAACATTTTCGCAGAAAACATTTTACACCCTACGACCGGTCGCAGAACGGCACAACGCCACGCCAAACCGCAGCATCAACCTATTCTTAGAGCCATTCCTCGTCTCAGAAAGGAAACAACAACCCTATTCGCACAAATACGCAAAAACGAAGCAGCCGTTATTTCTCATTTACCCTTACCGTCTGCCTTCTTACGAATTTCCGGTTTTCCAATCGAGACCGATGTCCGTGCCACGGATTTCACATCAGTGACTACCATCGGCGAATTTCCCCTCCACGGCAAAGCCTTTTTATATTTCTTGTATTTCAGCACCAACACGCTGTCGGTCTGCATCATACGGAATATGGCCTTCCCTGTTTCCTGGACAGTCGTGGAAAACCGGACCAATGCTGTGTCCGAAGGAGTATCAACGACAAGCTCACCCTCATAAGAGTCGAAAACGACCCCCGTCTTTTCAAACGACACCACATATCCACGCACCGCACCCTCACTGACAACAGGCACAAAAAACATAGCGCGCAACACAAAGAACACCACCAGCAGCACCAGCAGCACAAATCCGATTTTCAGATACAGCTTACGGCGCTTACGCGAGTCCGGGGTTATGAAATCATCATCGTAATCATCGTCTTCCTTATTCGGGCCTTCCCCCTGCCGGCTTTCAGAAACACGCTGTGCACCAGAGTTTCCATCTTCCTCCCTGACGCGTTCCCCATCATCGAAATAATCGTCTAAACGCAACGCCATACAACATCAATTTACAGACTTGACACGCCCTTTCTCCGGCTTGTCCATTAATATATATATATATGTATAGATTCCCAGCAGTATCAACAGCAATGTCTGCGAGCCCCAGACCAGCATTGCAAAAGCCGAAGCCCTCGCGTCAGGGTCATCGAACGAGAATGTCCCCACCCCATAGAGCGACAACCCGAAAATCACAGCGATATGCCATGCGCCAAGCCCTCCGTTTGTCGGGATGCCCATACTGATGCTGCTAAGCACAAAGCAAACCAAAGCGCACACAATGCCAAGACCGGAAGTGAAGTCAAATGCAAAGAAGCACACATACAGCTGCATAAAATAGCAGCCCCAGATAAGAAGCGTGTAGAACAAGAATTTCCACTTCCCATCCATCTTCGCCATTGCAGCAAAACCCTGCCACACATTCTTCACCATATCGCGCACACGGCACACGAGACCGTTAGAAGAGCCGAATCTGAACAAAGCCACCACAGCAAGCACCACAACAATGACGCAGCACCACAGGAAAGGCGACGTGAGCAAATTCCACAAACCGTCCTTCACCTGAGGAAACGTGGTGAAGAACTTGTCAAAAGCCGGACCGGCAAGCAATATGGAAACGACCGTGAGCGCCAGCACCGTAGCCGTATCCGACAGACGGTCGGCAACCATCGACCCCACGACTTTAGTAAACGAAGCTTTCTGACGACGGGCTATATAACCGCACCTCCACACTTCCCCAAGCCTCGGAAATATCAAATTGACGGCATAAGTTCCAAATATCGACACCACAAGCGGAGCCAGCGGAGCGTCAACGCCAATCGATCGCAGCTGCAAACGCCATCTGCAAGCACGGAACACGTGGCTGAAAACACTCATTACAAGCATCATGAATATCCAACGGTAATTGACGTCGTAGCGAAGAATCTCACGCATCTCGTCAAAATCGACATTATTGTAGAGCCAATAAAACAGACCCACCCCTATCGCCACAGGCACGCCTATTTTCACGACGTAGCCCAAAGCCTTTTTTATATTGAATTTTTCCAAAATATTATATATCTTTGCCGTTTGCAAAGATAGTGCAAATCAAGGGCACTGCAAAATCAATTCAAACTGATTTTCAGCAGCGACAGACAGACTATCTTACCAGAATAGAGATGGTGCAAGCCGGGCGCACGACGTCAAGCAGCGAGTCTGGCAAGCCGCCAGGGACAACTTTACAAGACACAACAAACTGTTTATGAAAGTAAAGCCGAAAAAATCATTGGGACAGCATTTCCTGACCGACCTGTCGATTGCCGAGCGCATAGCCGGCACACTTGACGCCTACACAGGCATCCCGGTGGTTGAAGTCGGCCCGGGAATGGGCGTCCTGACACAATTCCTGATTGAGAAAGGACACGGCCTGCATGTTGTTGAGCTTGACGAAGAGTCTGTAGAATATCTTCACGACAACTTCCCGGCTCTCGACGGGAGAATCATAGCCGGCGACTTCCTGCAACTTAACTTGTCGGACATATACAACGGGCAATTCTGCGTGATAGGCAATTATCCGTACAACATATCATCGCAAATCTTCTTCAAAGTGCTCGACTACCGCAACCAGATAGTATGCTGCAGCGGAATGCTTCAAAAAGAAGTGGCGGAACGGATCACTTCCGGTCCAGGCTCTAAAGCATACGGAATACTGTCGGTGCTGCTACAGGCGTGGTATGACATGGAATATCTGTTCACCGTCAACGAAAACGTGTTCAACCCGCCACCGAAAGTAAAGTCGGGAGTAATAAGGCTGACACGCAACAAAAGGACAAGCCTCGACTGCGACGAGAACTTCTTCAAGACAGTGGTGAAAACTTCATTCGGACAACGGCGCAAAACCCTACGGAACTCCGTACGGTCATTGGCGGCAAATCCGTCCGTCTTATCCGACCCGATATTCAATATGCGCCCCGAGCAATTGTCGGTGGAAGAATTCGTGAAACTTACCAATCTATTAAAATGAGGACCAGATGAAAGAATTTACCGACGAATTTATCAACGACCTCATATCCTGCATCGAAAACGGCGATAAGGAAAAGGTAAAGGAGCTGCTCGACGACCTGCATCCTGCCGACATAGCAGAACTGTTGCAACATCTCGACACCGATGCCGCCGAATTCGTAGTGTCGCTCCTCGACGGCGATACTGCCGCCGACATGCTGATGGAGCTCGACGAGGACGACCGCCATCGCCTGCTCGACAATATGTCGAACAAGGAAATCGCCAAGCAATTCGTGGAGCACCTCGACACAGACGATGCCGTTGACCTCATTCAGGAGCTTGACAAGGAAGATCAGGAAGACGTGCTCTCCCACGTTGACGACGTGGTACAAGCCGGCTCCATCATCGACCTTATGAAATACGACGACGACACAGCCGGCTCTCTTATGGGCAAGGAAATGATTGTCGTCAACGAGAATTGGAGCATGCCGGAGTGCGTCAAGCGCATGCGCGAGCAAGCCGAGGACATGGATGAAATATATTATGTCTATGTAGTTGACGACGACCGCCGACTGAAAGGCATCCTGCCGCTGAAGACCCTTATAACGCACCCATCGGTATCGAAGATAAAGCACATTATGGAAACCGACCCGATATCGGTAAAGGCCAACGAGCCGATTGACGAAGTGGTGCTGGCATTCGAAAAATACGACTTGTCGGTCATGCCGGTTGTCGATTCAATAGGCAGGCTCGTAGGGCGCATCACATTCGACGACGTGATGGACGAGGCTCGCGAACAGGCGGAACGCAACTACCAGCTGGCATCCGGTATCTCTACCGACATCGAGACCCGCGACAAGCTGCTCGACCAGACCAAGGCACGCCTGCCATGGCTGTTGATAGGAATGATAGGAGGACTTTCGAACTCTCTGATTCTCGGCAATTTCGAAGCAGGATTCGCCGCCAATCCATCGATGGCGCTTTTCATACCGCTAATCGGCGGCACGGGTGGAAACGTAGGCATACAGTCGTCGGCAATCGTCGTGCAAGGACTTGCCAACGGCACTCTCGACCTGAAACATTCAGCAAAACAAATCTTGAAAGAAATCGGAGTGGCTGTCATCAACGCGTGCATCATCTCGATGCTTGTGTTCGCCTACAACTTCTTTTTCTTCAAACCAGACCTGCAAACCACCGTATCGGTATCCATCTCCCTTTTCGCAGTAGTGATGTTCGCTGCTATTTTCGGCACATTCGTACCGCTGACGTTGGAAAAGATGAAAGTTGACCCGGCAATCGCCACAGGACCGTTCATCACAATCACCAACGACATTATAGGCATGATGATATATATGCTTGTGAGCTCAGCACTTATTAGTGCTGCCATATGACAAAATATTAACCATAATAAACAACAAGAAGAGAAATGGCAAAAGTCTTAATTATCGGGGCTGGCGGAGTAGGAACCGTAGTGGCGCACAAATGCACGCAGAACCCTGATGTTTTCAACGAGATTGTACTCGCTTCACGCACCAAAAGCAAATGCGACGCAATCGCCAAGGCTATCGGCAAAGACAACATTACGACCGACAGCGTGGACGCCGACAGCGTTCCGCAACTTATGGAGCTGTTCCGCCGCCACCGTCCCGACATCGTAATCAACGTAGCCCTGCCTTATCAGGACCTTACAATCATGGACGCATGTCTGGAATGCGGGGTAAATTATCTCGACACTGCCAACTACGAGCCGCGCGACGAAGCCAAATACCAGTACAGCTGGCAATGGGCATACAAGGACAAATTCGAGAAAGCGGGACTGACAGCCATACTTGGATGCGGATTCGACCCGGGAGTATCCGGCGTATATACGGCATATGCCGCCAAGCATTATTTCTCGGAAATGGAGCATCTCGACATTGTTGACTGCAACGCCGGAAACCACGGCAAAGCTTTTGCCACCAACTTCAACCCGGAAATCAACATACGCGAGATAACCCAACGGGGAAAATATTACGAAAACGGGGAATGGATCGAGACCGACCCGCTGTCGGTGCACCGCCCGCTCACATATCCGAATATCGGGCCGCGCGAATCCTACCTGATGTACCACGAAGAGCTTGAAAGCCTCGTGAAGCACTACCCTTCCATCAAACGCGCACGCTTCTGGATGACCTTCGGGCAGGAGTACCTCACCCACCTGCGCGTGATTCAGAACATAGGCATGGCAAGCATCGAGCCAATCAACTACAACGGCATGGAAATAGTCCCGATACAGTTCCTGAAAGCCGTGCTGCCCAACCCGAAGGAGCTCGGCGAGAACTACACCGGCGAGACCTCCATCGGATGCCGCATCAGCGGAAAGGACAAGCAAGGCAAGCCGATGACCTACTACGTGTACAACAACTGCTCGCACCACGCAGCCTATCTGGAGACAGGCATGCAGGCCGTGAGCTACACAACCGGCGTACCCGCAATGATCGGCGCAATGATGTTCCTGCAAGGCAAATGGAAACGCCCTGGAGTCTGGAACGTAGAGGAATTCGACCCGGACCCGTTCATGGAACAGCTCAACCAGAAAGGCCTGCCATGGCATGAAATAATCAACGGCGACATCGAGCTGTAGAGTCGCCTGCAAGCATCGAGCGGCAATAGCAGAGACAATGCCTGATTGGCTACGCTGCTGTTGCCGCTTCTGTAAAAAAGCGACTAAAAAGATGTAAAATGTTGATTATTCAATAATTTATTTATACCTTTGTGCCGTTTTAACGGAACGTGTTTTGGGAAAATTCACCGCATATAAGCTGCACCTGAAAGGCTTACCCATTGGAAATCACCATTTTGAGTACGCCGTCGATTCCGTGTTTTTCAAAGATATGGAAAGCGCGGACATCCGTTCAGGCAACGTTAAAGTGGATTTAGACCTGAAATATGACGGGAATGCATACTCTCTTGATTTCACCTTTAAAGGAGAAATCATCATAGCTTGCGACCGTTGTCTCGATGATATGCCGCTCGACATCGACACGGCATATAATGTCATCGTCAAATATGGCGACGAATACGACGAGAAGGACAACGTGCTTATAATCCCGGAGTCCGACAATTATCTGAACGTAGCCTATATGATCTACGACACGATAGCGTTGGAAATCCCGTTAAGACACGTCCATCCGGCAGGACAATGCAACAAGGAGATGGCAGCCAAGCTGCGAAGCCATACTGCAGACGCCGACTTGGAGGAGACGGACAACGACGAAGAATACACAGGCAGCGACCCACGATGGGACGCTCTGAAGAATTTATTAGATAACGAATAAAAACAGATAAGAAAATGGCACATCCTAAACGAAAACAATCTAAGACAAGAACAGCCAAGAGAAGAACTCACGACAAGGCTGTTGCGCCGACATTGGTACTTTGCCCGAACTGCGGCGCATGGCACGTTTACCACACAGTATGCGGCGAATGCGGATACTACCGTGGAAAAGTAGCTATTGAGAAGGAAGCAGCTCTTTAATCATATGATTGATTATTCTGCTTAAAAAGATTGTCCTAAATAACCATTTAGGACATATTTGTTTAACAGAACCGGAAAAAATATGTACAACGCAAAAATAACCGGAATCGCGTCTTATGTACCTGATTACGTGCTGACCAACGACGAGCTGTCGCATATGGTCGATACCAATGACGAGTGGATAACGACACGTGTAGGGATTAAAGAACGGAGAATACTGAAAGGCGAAGGATTAGGTTCTTCCCATATGGGAAAAATTGCCGTTGACAAGTTATTGACTTCCACCGGCACGAATCCTGACGACATCGAGCTTGTCATATGCGCCACGTCAAACCCTGACTACCGCTTCCCGTCAACAGCATCAATCATAGCCCACAAATGCGGACTTAACCATTGCTATGCTTACGACATACAAGCGGCATGCGCAGGATTCATCGTCGCACTCCAGGCAGCCACTGCCTATGTGCGCAGCGGAATGTACAAGAAAGTAATAGTTGTCGCCGCCGAGATGATGTCAAGCATGACCAACTACGAAGACCGCACCACATGCCCTCTGTTCGGAGACGCTGCCGCAGCAATATTGCTTGAGCCTACCGAAGAGAAGAACGTAGGAGTAATCGACGGCGTTTTCCATGTTGACGGAGAAGGATTGCCGCATCTGGTGATGAAAGCCGGAGGCTCCGCATACCCGGCATCGCACGCCACAATCGATGCGCACGAGCATTTCGTATATCAGGAAGGACGCGCTGTATATAAGCACGCCGTGACCGACATGCTGACATCCTCGCTCGAAATAATGGCACGCAACCGTCTGACAGTAGATGACATTGACTGGTTTATCCCGCATCAGGCAAATTTGCGGATTATCGAGGCTGTAGGCGGACGTATCGGAATTGCTCCGGAAAAAGTATTGGTCAACATACAGTACCGTGGCAATACAAGCGCGGCATCAATCCCGTTGTGCCTCGACGAGAACAAAGACAAGCTGAAAAAAGGCGACAAATTAGTACTCACAGCGTTCGGCGCAGGATTCACATGGGGTGCGATGTACCTTATATGGGACATCTGACAAGGTAACACGAAAATATCTTAAACAGAACATACATCAGTGCGGGACACGGCACAAGAGCGGCAATATCGCCACACCACTTGTACCGTATTCCGCACATTTCAACTCAACACAAATGCACAAGGCTGGATTCGTAAACATAGTAGGAAACCCGAATGTAGGCAAATCAACGCTGATGAACAATCTCGTCGGCGAGAGAGTGTCAATCATCACTTCAAAAGCACAGACCACACGCCACCGTATCCACGGAATAGTCAATGCCGACAACTATCAGATAGTGTTTTCCGACACCCCCGGGGTACTGAAGCCAAAATACAAACTGCAGGAAAGCATGCTCAATTTCTCGGAAGGAGCACTGACAGACGCCGACATCCTGCTCTACGTGACCGATGTGATAGAGTCTCCTACTAAAAATGCCGATTTTCTTGCAAAAGTGGCAAAAGAAAAAGTGCCGGTACTGCTCGTCATCAATAAGATAGACCTGCTGAAAGGCAATGCCGACCTTGTGAAGATAATGGACCTATGGAAAGGGATACTGCCAAATGCTGAAGTGTTCCCGATGTCGGCAAAGGAGAATTTCAACGTGTCGAACCTGATGAAGAGAATTGTCGAGCTGCTGCCCGACTCTCCTCCATATTTCGGGAAGGACGCTTTGACCGACAAGCCTGCACGGTTTTTCGTCACAGAGATTATCCGTGAAAAAATATTGCTGGAATACGACAAGGAAGTGCCGTATGCAGCAGAAGTGCTTGTGGAAAAATTCGAAGAGAAACCGGAATCGATTCACATCATGTCGGTGATTTATGTTGAGCGCGACAGCCAGAAAGGCATCATCATCGGGCATGGGGGAATCAAACTGAAACACGTCGGAATTGCCGCACGCCGCGACATAGAAAGATTCTTCGGCAAGCGCGTATTTCTTGAGATGTTTGTGAAAGTGGAAAAAGACTGGCGCAACCGCGAAAACAAACTGCGCTCGTTCGGATATATTGAATAAACAATTTAAACTGTTAAAAATGGGTAGATTAGTAGCAATTGTAGGACGACCGAACGTCGGAAAATCAACGCTGTTCAACCGTCTGACGCAAACTCGCACCGCGATTGTGGACGACACCTCCGGAACAACACGTGACCGGCAATACGGCAAAGTTGACTGGTGCGGACAAGAATTCTCAATAGTCGATACCGGCGGCTGGGTTGTGAATTCCGAGGACATATTCGAAGGCGAAATCAACAAACAGGTGCATATTGCCATCGAAGAAGCCGATGTCATACTCTTCATGGTTGACGTGACAAACGGAGTGACCGACCTCGACGACAAAGTGGCAGAAATACTACGCCGGTCGAAAAAACCGGTCTTGCTCGTAGCAAACAAATCCGACAGCAACGACTGGCAATACGCATCAGCCGAATTCTATTCCTTAGGATTAGGCGACCCCTATTGCGTGTCGGCCATCAGCGGATTCGGCACAGGCGACCTGCTTGACGAGATTATGAGACGGTTTCCTGAGAAAGAAGAGGAAAATCTCCTCGAAGAAATCCCACGATTTGCAATCGTAGGGCGTCCTAATGCCGGAAAGTCATCGATAATAAACGCTTTCATAGGGGAGGAACGCAACATCGTGACAGAAATTGCCGGGACAACCCGCGACAGCATATACACACGTTACAACAAATTCGGATTCGACTTCTATCTGGTAGATACTGCCGGGATACGCAAAAAAGCGAAAGTAAACGAAGACATCGAGTACTATTCCGTAATCCGCAGCATCCGCGCCATAGAAAACTCCGACGTATGCATCCTGATGATTGATGCCACTCGCGGAATCGAGGGACAGGACGCCAACATATTCTCGCTCATACAGCGCAACAACAAAGGGTTGGTGGTATGCGTCAACAAATGGGACTTGGTGGAGAACAAAAGCGTAGAGGCCATACGCCATTTCGAGAATGCCATACGCAACCGCTTCGCCCCTTTCACCGATTTCCCGATAATTTTCGGCTCGGCACTGACAAAGCAACGTATCTATAAGGTGCTGGAAACAGCCGTGAAAGTATATGAGAACCGCAACCGGAAGATAGCCACATCACCGCTCAACAATTATATGCAGGAAGTGATTGCGGCCTATCCGCCACCCGCTAACAAAGGGAAATACGTGAAAATCAAATACGTCACGATGCTTAAAGAAGCCAAAATACCGTCATTCGTGTTTTTCTGCAACCT